>MERI01000164.1 GCA_001772005.1 Betaproteobacteria bacterium RIFCSPLOWO2_12_FULL_62_58
CCCGGAAGTCGCGATGCACGGCATGTGGATGATGAACACCTACCTCCCGCTGTCGGTCGCGTTTCTCGACGTGAATGGCGCGATCATCAACATCGCCGACATGCAGCCGCATACGCGTGATACGCACGACACGGTGAAACCGGCGAAATATGCGCTGGAAACAAATCAGGGCTGGTTCAAGAAGCGCGGCGTCAAGCCCGGCGCGAAAGTCGAAGGCCTCGACCGCGCGCCGCCGGCGCGCTAGGTGATGGGCGATAGGTGATAGGAAAGTGTAGGTCAGGTTGCCGTATCGGTGGCTACCTGACGCTCAGTGGATGTCGGGGAACGCTGCGCGTACCCCAACCTACGTCGCTGCCGGCCGCTGATAAAAAAAACGCCCGAGGTTTTCTCGGGCGTTTTTTCCTATGAAGCGGGCGGGATCAGCCGAAAACCGCCGTCCGGAACACGCCGCCGCTTGCAGTCATGAAAAACAGCATCGGGATCGACAGCATGGTATTAGTGCGCGAAGCAAGGAACGCCAACCGGCGCGCCTTGGCCTTTTCTTCGTCGGTCGCCGACACGATTCCGAGAATTTTCTTCTGATTGGGCCAGATCAGCACCCATACGTTGAACAGCATGATGGTGCCGAGCCAGGCGCCGACGCCGATCGGGTAATACGCAGGCTTCAGGAATAGGAACACATCGAAGAAGTGTTTGCCGGCGATCATCGCGCCGGCGAGGAAGGTCACCACCGCCGCCCAGCGGAACCAGAACAGCGCGCGCGGCGCCACGTGCTTGGTGATACCGGCGCCGGTATTGTCGGCAGCGGCGGCTTTCAGCGCGTCGACCTGCACGAAGTTGAAGTAATACAGCAGCCCGATCCACATCACGCCCGCCAGCACATGCAGCCAACGTCCCAATCCGAGTTGTATGATATCCATGGTTTTCCCCTCACTGCAGTGCGAATTTGACGATTTGGTACAGGATCAAGGTGAGGATCAGGCCAGAGATCACCGTGCCCCACAGGGAGTCGAGCGGATTTTTCATTAGTATTCCTCCACTTGGCAGAGTTTTTCAGGGTACTACAGCGTTTGTATTCTAGCCCTCTTTCCCGGCGCCGGCAATGCTTGAGTATTTTGCTCGCCTATTGGTGCCGCGAAGCCCATCTGCACCGAGTGTTGACTACCGCCCGTTTGCGCGAGCGGGAGGGTGCGTCACACGCACCATGGCCCGGTGCGCACGGCGCACCCTACGCGGTTCCGCACAATAAGGCCGTGCCTCGCCCTGACAACCGGTGGACTTTTTCGGCATCCCGCCAAGATCGCCCCCGGTGGCCGGTCTTGCAGACAAGGAACCGACCGCCGAAATTCGGTAAACTAGCATAAACTAGCAATAACCGCATCACCAGTGGATCGCTGTTGCAACGATCGAAAGGAGCTTCGCATCGACCAGGCTCCCCGTTAAAGTAAACCATGAATTGGAAAGTTTTTTCACTGTTGGCATCATTCGCAGCGTTGACCGCACCCGGCGCGAGTGGCAGCGACCTGCGCGGACTACAGCCTGCAAATGACCCGCCGGGCTTGATCGCGCCCACGTCGCGTTGGCTAGGACCAACAAGCGCAGCCACGGTTGACCTGAGTGCTGACGGTCGCGCGGCCAATCTTGCAGACGCGCAACACAACCGGGAGAGATACACGCTCTATGGCGGCGTCCGCGAGGTGCCGCGGCTCGGCCCGCGGGCAACGGAGTCGTACGGGGGGGTGCTCTACCCGCTTACGGAAAACTGGGGTTCATCGCTTGAAGCCGGCGTCACCCAAGACACACAGTTCACGCCCCGGCGCTATTCGCTTTTCGGACAGCTCCATACGACGCTCTCCGCAGGACGCGAGCTGAGCCTCGGCTTGAAGTACATTTACGATTATCCCCAAGCGCCATTCTTCGGGCTCAGCAGCGAGAGCGCCGCAGGAATCACCAACGGCCTCGCGCTCGCACCTCGCTTCGGCGGCGGAGCCGGCTACCAGCTTCAACTAAGTTACCTCTACGGCGTACGCAACACTGTGGGACTCGCGTATGCTTCGGGCAGAGAGCTTGAATACTTCGGATCGCCGTACGACGCGCTCGCTGACACGCGCCAGTTTATGCTGACCGGCCAGCACTGGCTGTCTCCCAACTGGGCGTTGAACTACGACGTCTACTCGCCAGACAGCAATCTCTTCCGCCGCCAGGGCTTGAGACTCGGGCTGCGCTACCGGTTCTGACGCCCGTCCGGCGTTAATCAACCCGTGATTCAAAGGAGAACGATGATGCACTCTGTTGCTTTCCGGCGCCACGCGCTGTGCGCTTTGGCGGCCGCCTCAGCGCTATGTTCCACCGCCGTCTTCGCCCAAGCCCCTGCGACAGCTTATCCGGCCAAGGTGGTGCGGGTGATCGTGCCGTTCGCGCCCGGCGGTGGCAGCGACATCACCGCGCGCCAAGTGTCGCAAAAACTGAGTGAAAGCCTCGGCCAGCAGTTCGTGGTGGACAATCGCGGCGGCGCCGCCGGCCTGATCGGGATGGAACTCACCGTGAAGTCGCCGCCAGATGGCTACACCATCATGGTGATGTCGGGCAGTTTCTCCGCGACCCCGGCGACGCACAAGCCGGCCTTCGACCCGATCAACAACATCATCGCCGTAGCGGAGGTCGGATACACGCCGTTCGTGCTCTCGGTGCACCCGTCGCTTCCGTCCAGGACCGCCAAGGAGTTGATCGCGCTGGCGCGGTCGAAGCCAGGGGAGGTGGTCTTCGCCTCCAGCGGCATCGGGGGGCTCACGCATTTCGCCACCGAACTCATGGTCAACATGGCCAAGATCAAGATGGTGCACGTGCCGTACAAGAGCACCGGCGCAGCGATGGCCGACCTGCTGGCGGGTCGCTGCCAGTTGATCGTCGGCAGCCTGCTGCCGACGACGCCGCACTTCAAGACCGGCAAACTGCGGCCGCTGGCGGTGACCACCGCGAAGCGCTGGTACTCGCTGCCCGACGTTCCAACCCTGGGCGATGCCCTGCCCGGCTATGAAGTCGAACTATGGTTCGGCGTGATGGCGCCGAAAGGTACGCCACGTCCGATCATCGACCGTCTCAATGGCGCGATAAACAAGTTCCTCCAAGAGCCCGAAATGAAGAAGAACCTCGATGCCCAAGGCATGGTGCCGTCGGGCGGCGCGCCGGAGAAATTCGACAAGCGCATCCGTGGCGACTACGAGCGCTGGGTCAAGGTGGTCAAGGAGGCCAACATCAAGATCGAATAGATCGTGACTGGAACCACGTGACTGGTGGGGCGTGACTGGTGAGGCGTGACTGGTGGGGCGTGACAGGTGATTCGTGACCGGTCACGTTTTTTAGTCACGCTTCATCAGTCACGTTCTATCAGTCACGCTCCATCCGTCACGTTCTATCAGCCACGTTCTATCAGTCACGCTCCATCCGTCACCAGTTCCGTTTTTACTGCTGTCTGCCCGCCTTATCAGTGAGCGGCACGAAGCGCACTCCCAGCACTTCGCGCCGCGTGATCCCGCCGTCCGGCTGTTTCTCGATCAGGTAGAGCGTCTGGGCGCCCGATTGCGTGCCGACCGGAATCACCAGTTTCCCGCCGGGTTTCAACTGATCCATCAACGGCTGCGGAACCTCGCGCGCTGCCGCCGTTACCATGATCGAATCGAAAGGCGCGTGCTCGGCCCAGCCCTGATAGCCGTCGCCGATTTTGGCCACGATGTTGCGATAGCCCAACGCCTCGAAGCGCTGCGCGGCCTCGCGCCCGAGCGGCTCGACGATCTCGATGGTGTAGACGATGCGGGCGAGTTCAGCGAGCACCGCCGCCTGGTAGCCCGAGCCGGTGCCGATCTCGAGCACCTTGTCGGTGGGCTTGATGTCCATGAGATCGGTCATCAGCGCGACGATGAACGGTTGCGAAATGGTCTGGCCGCTGCCGATCGCCAGTGGCCGATTGTGATAGGCGCTGCGCTCCTCGCTCGGGGGCACGAAGCGGTGGCGCGGCACTTTCACCATCGCCGCCATCACGCGCTCGCTCAGCGCCGCGCGGCCGGTCTCGAACCGCGTCTCGCGCGTGAGCCGCGCGATGTCTTCCAGCATCTGGCGGCGCTGCGCCGCGTAAGCGTCCTGAGCATCGGCAGTCACGATCCCCCCCGCGGCAAGCACTAAACCGCCGATCAAAGCCGTAAAGAAACGTCGTAGGTCCATCATAAACAAAAAAGGGCATACCCGATAAGTCCAGTATGCCCCTCAAGCCGCGGCCTGTGCAATCTGGCCGCGGCAGCGCGACCTCTGACCGTTGTTGGCGAGATCGTTGCGCCGAAGCGTCGGTCGCCTGCGCACCTGCACGGTCGCATCCCCGTGAACGGGGCCCCTGCTCCGCGCTCCGGTGCGCTACTCCCGTTCGATCAGCCCTTCATGCACGTGCTCATAAACTTCTTGCGCTCGTCGCCTTTGAGCTTTTTGTCGCTGGCGTCTTTGCTGCAGTCTTTCATTTTTTTCTGCTGAGCCTTCTGCTTCTCGGTCGGTTCCTTTTTTGCTTTGGCCTTCTTCTCGGCCTTCGCCGGTGCGGCTTTCTTTTCATCGGCCTTGGCCGGTGCCACTTTCTTCGCCTCGGCCTTGGCCGGTGCGGCCTTGGCCGGCGCCGCCTTCTTCTCGGCGTCTTTCGCCTTGTCCTGCGCCAACGCGAACGGCGATACCGCGAACATGAAACACAACGCTGCGATCAGCTTCTTCATCCTGAGCTCCTCATTTGATGTGCACCCCAACCCGTCCTCGAAGACGGAATCCCTGTGCCAGGAATTCACCTGACATTCGCCATAACGCGCGATGTCCTAACCGCGATGACACAGTCCGAAAGTCTCAGCCAGCAACTCGTACGATTTCATCCGGCTGTCATAATCGCCGGTAATGGTGATCGCCATCAGCTCGTCGGCCTGGAAAATCTCCCGCAGATCCATGAGCTTATCTCGCACCGCGGCGGGCGTGCCCAGCACCACCCGCTGGCGGTGAAAAGCCATGCGCCGGCGGTCGGCGTCGGTATAGGGATGGTTTCGGACCTCCTCGTGGTTGGGGACCGGCGCGTTCACGCCGTAATCCGTGTTGAGCCGCCGCAGATCAATGCTGCCGGCGAGCCGTTCCGCCTCCTCGGCGGTATCTGCGCAGATTACGAACACGCACAGCAACGCCTGCGGCACAGGCTCGCGCTGCGACGGCTCGTAGCGGCGCCTGTAGTCATGCATCACAGCGTCTCCGCCCTGCGCGCTGATGAAATGCGCGAATGCGAAGCGCAGGCCCAGCCGGGCCGCCAGCGCGCCGCCGTAGTCGGAGGAGCCGAGCAGCCAGATCTGCGGCGCGGTCGGCCCCGCCGGCATGGCCTTCACTTTCGCGAACGGATGGTCGGCCGGCAGCGCGTCGTCGAGATACGCGACGAGGTACTGCACCTGCTCGGGAAACTGTTCCGCGCCGTGATAACGGCCCTCACCCATCGCCAGCGCGGTCATCTGGTCTCCGCCCGGCGCGCGCCCGATGCCGAGATCGATACGCCCCGGGTAGAGCGCTTCGAGCATGCGGAACTGCTCCGCCACCTTGAACGGGCTGTAGTAGGGCAGCAGCACGCCGCCGGTGCCGACCCGAATGGTCGACGTCGCCGCGGCAACGCGCGCTGCCAGGATCTCGGGACACGGATCGGCGAGCGCCGCGATCGCATGATGCTCTGCAAGCCAGTAACGGTAATAGCCGAAGCGTTCGGCCGCCTGCGCAAGCTTGATCGTCTCCTGGATCGCCTGTGCCGGCGTGAACCCGCTGATGATGGGAGACTGGTCGAGGATGCTGAGGCGAATATTTGTCATTTGTCAATTTTAAAGCAGGGTGCGCCGTGCGCACCGCATCGGGACTGGTGCGTGGGACGCACCCTACAAATCAGCGTTCTGAACCGCGGATGAATTCGTCGAGCACCGAGCACCACGCCGCAGCGAGGTTGCCGCGGTTGTAACCGCCGCCGCCGAAGCCCATGATCCGTCCGCCCGCCATTTCGTTGGCGAGCTCGCACAGGCTTTGCGCCGCGTGCGCGTGCGCCGCCGGGGTGTACTGCAGATGCGCGAGCGGGTCGCCCGCGAGGCTGTCGGCGCCGCACTGGAACACGATGAACTCGGGCTTGAAGCGTTTGAGGTGTTCGACCACGCGTTCCCATTCGTGGAGAAACTGCTGGTCGCCCCAGCCCGGCTGCATCGGAATGTTGAGCTTGAGTCCCTCGGCCGCGCCTGTGCCGCGCTCAAACGCATGTCCCGTGCCGGGATAAAGGAAGTTTCCGTCCTCGTGGATGTCGGCGTAAATGAGGTCGGGATCCTCTTCGTACGGATAGTAGAGCCCGTCGCCGTGATGCACGTCGATGTCGACGTAGGCCACGCGCTTGATGCCGTATTGCGTGCGCAGCGTGTCGATCACCACGCCGCAATCGTTGAACACGCAGAAGCCGGCGGCGGCGCCGGGCCGCGCGTGGTGAAGACCCCCGATCGGCTGAAACGTGCGGTAGCATTCGCCGCTCATCACGCGCGCGAGTCCCTCCAGCGCCGCGCCCACCACGTTCGCCGACGCGTCATAGACGCCGGGGTACGCGGGCGTGTCGCCGTAGTCGATCGAGCCGTGGCCCAGCCGCGAAAGGTGATCGACACGATCGACATATTCGTCGGTGTGAAAGCGCTCGATCTCCTCGCGCGCCGCGGCGCGCGGTTCGCACAGCCTCACCCGTTTCTCCAGCCCCTGCTTCACCGCCTCCTTCCGGAATGCGTCCTGGCGATCGGGCCCGAACGGGTGACCGCTGGGGAAGCCGTACTTGCCCAGCGCTTCGCCTACGTATAACGACACTTCGGATTTCACCCGCTTGCCTCCTTGGACGCCACCACAGTCTGCGAGATCTTCAGGAGCCGCGCCGCGTTGCTGCCCAGCATGAGGTCGTGGTCCCGGGTCGGCAGCTCGGTGAGCCCATCGACCCACTGGACCGGTTGCACGTAACACATGTCGGCCGGATGATCGCTCCCGAGCACCACGCGGTCGGCCCCGACCAGTCGGACCAGGTACATCATCATGGGATGGTGGTGGCTGATGGTGTCGTAATGAAACCGCCGCAGATACGTCGAGGGCGGCCGCGTCATGTGCCTGGTCTCGGACCGCACGGTCGTGCCGTGGTCCATGCGCCCGATCAGCGCGGGGAACGTGCCGCCGGCGTGCGGAAGTATCACGTCAAGCCCTGGAAACGCATCCATCACACCGCCGAACACGAGGGAGGCGGCTGCGATTCCGGTATCATACGGGTTGCCGAGGAAGTTGCGCAGGTGGTAGCGGCGCATGCGCTCGGCGCCGACCGGATTGACCGGATGCAGAAAGATCGGCAGGCCGAGTTCCTCGCAGCGGGCGTAGACCGGAAAGAATTCCTTTTCGTCGAGGTTCATGCCGTTCACGTGGGTGGCCATGTAGACGCCGCGGATGCCGGGAAGCTTCGCGGCCCGGCCGAGTTCCTGCAGCGCAAGCTCCGGCGCCTGCATCGGCACCATCGCCAGGCCGAGGAACCGGTCCGGATACTGGCGATGCGCCGCGGCGCAGGCGTCGTTGTACACCTGCGAGAGCTTGAGCCCGAACGCGGGCGGCGCCCAGTACACCATCGGGCTGGTGAGCGAGAGCGCGTGCACGTCGACGCCCGACTCGTCCATCGCTTTGAGTCTGGTGCCGAGGTCCATATACGCCGGCTGAAAGACCGACTTGATCCCGGGCACCGCAAGAGTCACGAATCCGCGGTCGTTCTTCCCGATGGTGGCCCCATTCCGGGCGCCTTCTTTCTCGAGCAGTTCCACAAACTCAGGCGCGTGCCAATGCGCATGGATATCGATGACCGGCCCGCCGTCGCTGCGCCAGCCGCGCGTTACCTGCTGGTACGTGTCCGCACTCGTCGCCATCAGCGCATGCCTTCCGCAATTGCTAATCCATCAAAAACTTTTCGCCTTCCTTGGTTCATATGCCCCTCCCTAGGAGTTTGTCGGACTTAGGTCGGATAAACTCCTTAGCAGCCTGTCAGCGTGCTAAGCCCGATAGGCTGCTAGATCTTGAACAGCCGCGCCGCGTTGCCGCCCAGTATCAAGTCGCGTTCCTTTGCCGGCAGATCGGGGACCCCGTCCAGCCAATCGACCGGCCGCACATAGCCCATGTCGGCGGGGTGATCGCTGCCGAGCACCACACGGTCCGCGCCAACCAGGCGGATCAGGTACGTCATCATCGGAACGTGGTGGCTGATGGTGTCGTAATGGAAACGGCGCAAATAGGTCGACGGCGGCCGCTTCATGTGCTTGGTCTCGGGCCGCACCGTCGTACCGTGGTCCATGCGCCCGATCAGCGCCGGGAACGCGCCGCCCGCGTGCGGCAAGACCACGTCGAGCCTGGGAAAGATATCCATCACACCGCCGAAAACGAGCGAGGCCGCGGCGATCCCGGTGTCATAGGGGTCGCCGAGGAAGTTGCGCAGGTAAAAGCGGCGCATGCGCTCGGCGCCGACCGGGTTGATCGGGTGCAGGAATATCGGCCACCCGAGTTCCTCGCACTTCGCGTAAACCGGGAAGAAGCGCTGCTCGTCCAGGTTCATGCCGTTGACGTGGGTGGCCATGTACACGCCGTGAATGCCCGGAAGGTCGGCGATCCGGATGAGTTCCTTGAGTGCGAGATCCGGCGCCTGCATCGGCAATGACGCCAAGCCAACCAACCGCCGAGGGTGCTGCTGGTACGCTTTGATCAGAGCGTCGTTGTATACCTGCGAGAGCTTGAGCCCGAACGCGGGCGGCGCCCAGTACACCATCGGCATGGTGAGCGAAAGCGCATGCATGTCCACGCCCGAAGCATCCATAGCCGTCAGCCGGGTGTCGAGCTCCGTGTACGTCGGCCGGAAGACTTGCGCCATCCCGGGCACGGCGACCGTCATCAGGCCATTCTCGTTTCTGCCGATCTTCACCCCGTTCGCCGCGCCCTCTTTCTCGAGCAGCGCGACCCACTCCAGGGGAAACCAGTGCGCGTGGATATCGATGACCGGGCCGCCGTCGCTGCGCCGGCCGAGCGTTGTCTGCGTTCGGGTTGGCGTGACCGCGCATCCCGCCATCAGCGCGCCGCCCGCCGCCGCTAACCCGTACAGAAACTTGCGTCGCCCGAACTGCATACTCCCTTTCCTGGGTAAGTTCAAAACAGCGTCAGCTGCCCGTCGCGCTGCGGCGGGCGGAACCGGGTCGTGTCGAGCGTTCGATTGCGCCGATCGCCATTGAAGCCGAACCGTTTGCACGCGATCTGGAAACGCTGTGCCAGCAAATCCGCAAGCTCGCCCGTGCCGCGCATGCGGCTGCCGAAGCCGGGATCGTTTTCGCGTCCGCCTCGCATCTCGCGAACGCGACTCATCACGTGGTCGGCCTTGAGCGGATAATGCCGCACCAGCCAGTCCTTGAACAGGTCCTTGATCTCCCACGGCAGACGCATCAGCACGTAGCCTGCCTGCCGCGCGCCGTGTTCCCACGCCGCCTCCAGCACCGGCTCGATCTGATGGTCGGTGAGAAACGGGATCACCGGCGCCACCAGCACGCCCACCGGAATGCCTGCCTCGGAGAGGGTTTTGATCGCCTGCAAGCGCCGCTGTGGCGCCGAACAGCGCGGCTCGAGCCGCCGCGCCAGCTCATGGTCCAGGTTGTTGACCGAGATGAAGACATTGACCAGATTCCTTTCGGCCATCGGTGCGAGGATGTCGATATCGCGCTCGACCATCGCGCCCTTGGTCACGATGCCGACCGGATGGTTGAATTCCGAGAGCACTTCCAGAATGCCGCGCGTGATCTTGTAGTCACGCTCGATCGGTTGATAGGGATCAGTGTTGGCGCCGAGCGAAATCACTTCGCATTTGTACCCCGGCCGCGACAACTCCTCGCGCAGCAATTCCGCGGCGTTGACCTTGGCAAACAGTCGCGTCTCGAAATCGATCCCGGGCGAGAGATTGCGGTAGGCATGGCTCGGCCGAGCGTAACAGTTGTGGCTCACCACGCCGTTCGCAATAAAATCTTCGGTATCCGTCGTGATGTCGTAAAGCCGCAGCGCCTTGCCTATCGGTTCGACGCTGACGATGCCCAGACGGGCATCGCTTTTCACGGCCTGACCGCCGATCTCGCGCTTGCGCGTGATGGCGGGATCCACGCTGTGGAAGAAGCGCAGATGCTCGCGTAACCCTCCGGCCAGGCGCATGACTTCTATGGGTTTTAGTTGTTCACGGCGCACGTGCTCCAGCGCAAACCGGAAATTGAGGGTCCGCAGGCAACGGCTGATCCAGGCGATGATCTCCTTATCGGTGTTGCTGATTCTCAAGATGCCCTGACTGTAGCTGCCCTCCGCGTCGAAAATCCCGGCGAGGAAGCCGGCAGTCCACCCGGGCGAAGGCGCCGCGGGCCAGGCGATGAGTGCGCGGATCTGTTCCACGTTCGGGCGCGCGTGCGTGCGGATCGCATGCATGACCCGGCGCCCGGCGGCGGCTTTCTGAAACACAAATTCCTGCGTGGCGATCTGCCAGTCGCGCAGATACTCCTGCGCCCGCTGAAGCGCTTCCGTGTCGCATAGCGCCAGACGGAACTGATGCTGGTCGTCGTGCGCCCGTCCGGCGCGTTGGTAGTGGTACGACGCCAGCAGGCCATCGCCTCGAATGAGGCCGTACAGGTACCCGAGCCGGTAATCACGGTCTTTAGCAGGCGGTGACGCAAATGCCCCCGTTCCCATGAGTTTGTTGCCGGTCGTAAGATGCATCCGCTGCTTGCCGCTTCCGGAATCGGCAACAAACTTCCATCCCCGCTCAGTGAGGAAGCGGTGATCCGCGCCCGCGACGAGCGATGTACCGTCTTCAAGGGTGATCCGATAAGCTGGCTTGATGACGCTCCAGTGCGCGAGCACGTGAGCCTTCACATACCGCCGGTACCAGCCGCTGCGCACGGTGCCATAGATCGCGTCGCCAGCTCGCACATCCGCGATCGGCCGCGTGGTGCCGTCGGCCATCAGGATAGGCGTATCGCCACCTACACAGTAGACACATCCATGCTCGCATCCCTGATAGGGATTGATCGACTGGGTGAACGGGATGTCGGGCGAGTTGTTGCGCGTGATGATGCTTTTTGCGCGCTCCTCGGTGACGTAGGTCTTGAGCGGCGGCAAATCGTCGGGCGGCGTGTTCCAGCCGTCGTCGTACGCCTCGCGCGTGACGTTCTCGAAGCGGCCCTCGGGGTTGATGCCCGCCCCGCGCCCCTTGCGCGGGTCGGCGTGTTTTCCCGATAAGGTCTTGAGTGGCATTACAATGGCTGAGCGATCTCAACACACACTATAACGAATTCCCGCGTGCGTTGGGGTGTGTTATCCCGTGATCGGTTACGCCTCCCCGACGCTGCGGAGCAATTCCCGCGCAAGGTCTTGCGAGAAGTAAAACCCGTGTTTGGCAAGGTGCGCCAAATAGGGCCGAGCCGCCGGAATCAGGCCGCGTCGCCGCGCGACCGCCACGATGCCAAGCGTGCCCGTGACCGCGATGCCTAGTGTCGCAGCGCGCGGTTGCCCAATGCGCCAATGACCATTAACATGCAGGGCAAAACACGAGCTCTCGCTGCGTCTGGTAACGCATCGCGGCAGGATTACAGGCGGCTTTCCTTCCCGCATCACAGTACCTGGAAGTACGGACATAAAAGACGAGGAGGAGCATGATGCAGCACCGAATGGGTTGTGCGCGCGCGATCGCCGCGCTGACACTGTGTTTCATCCCGGGTTTGCTGTCTGCGCAAACCTATCCCAACAAACCGGTCCGCATGGTGGTCGCATCGGCGCCAGGCGGCGGCACCGATTTCGTGGCACGCGTCTTGAGCACCAGGCTCACCGAGAACCTCGGGCAGCCGGCCGTGATCGACAACCGCGGCGGCGCCGGCGGCACCATCGGCACCGACATCGTGGCCAAAGCCCCGCCCGACGGCTACACGCTGCTCATGGTGTTCATCAATTTCTCGATCCACCCCAGCCTCTACCAGAAACTGCCGTACGACCCGGTTAAGGATTTCGCGCCGGTATCCACGCTCGCTACCACCCCGCTCATCCTGGTAGTCAATCCCCAGGTGCCGGCCAAGTCGGTGAAAGAGCTGATCGCGCTCGGTAAGGCGCCGGGCAGCAGGCTCAACTACGCCGCGCCCGGCGTGGGCTCGCTCGGACATCTTGCCGGCGAGCTGTTCAAGAACATGACCGGCGTCAACATGGCACACGTGGCGTACAAAGGCGGCGGCCCGTCCATCACCGCGCTGATCGGCGGCGAGGTGCAGGCGTATTTTGCCACCATGCCCGCGGCGCTCGCGCAGGTGAAGGCCGGGCGGTTGCGCGCGCTTGCCGTGACCAGCGCAAAGCGCGCCGCAGCGGAACCCAATATTCCGACCATCGCCGAGTCCGGCGTGAGCGGCTATGACGTGACCGGCTGGTTCGGCGTCATGGCGCCCGCGCGAACGCCCAAGGCGGTCGTCACGCGCCTCAACCAGGAGTTCGTCAAAGCGTTGGGCTCACCGGACGTGAAGGAGCGCCTGTCCGCCGAAGGCCTCGATCCCGTGAGCAGCACACCGGAGGAGTTCGCCGCCACCATCAAGTCCGATATCGCAAAATGGGGCAAAGTCGTCAAGGAATCGGGCATCAATCCGGCGTAAACGGGAGTCTGACCGCAAATGTCTAACGCAGTGCGCTACGAAGTACGCGACCACATCGCCTTCATCACGCTCAACCGGCCGCAGGCCAAGAACGCGCTCAACCGCGCGATGCGCAAAGAGCTGCAGACGGCGTACACCGACGTCAAATTCAATCCGGCCATCTGGCTCGCCATCCTCACCGGCGAGGGCGACGTATTCTGCTCCGGCAAGGACCTGTTCGAGAAGGTGGCCCCGGAAGACGACGACGGCAGCGTGATGTCGAACGACGAGCTCTACATCTTCCAGCGCAACATCTACAAGCCGATCGTTCTCGCCATCAACGGGCCGTGCCTTGCGCAGGGCGGCGGTTTCGCGTTGAACGCCGACATCCTGATCATGTCGGAGCGGGCCTCGCTCGGCTGGCCGCAGGTCAAGCGCGGCATCTCCTCGGTGAGCGGCCCGACGCTGCTGCCGCACGCGATCGCGTGGAACCAGGCGATGGGCTATCTCATGCGCGGCAAGCCGATCCCGGCGCAGGAATGCCTGCGGCTCGGCATCGCCAACGAAGTCGTGCCGCACGAGCAGCTGATGCCGGCCGCGGAGCGCTGGGCCGCGGAAGTGCTCGAGAACGCGCCGCTCGCGGTGCACGCCATCAAGGAAGCCGCGCGCCGCGGCCAGGAAATCCCGTTCGACAAGCGCGCCTTCCTCGCGCGCGATGTCGCCAACCGCGTGCTGCTTTCGGAAGACTCGAAGGAAGGCGTGCTCGCCTTCAGGGAAAAACGCAAGCCGCAGTGGAAAGGCCGCTAGCCCCTCTGACAACCCAGGTGCATGCCATGAACTCGATCTCCAGGTTCGCCGCCGCCGTCTGCGCAGCCGCAATTGCGCTCGCTGCAACCAGCTACGTTGCCGCACAGAGCTACCCCGCGAAGCCGGTGCGCATGATCGCGCCGTTCCCGCCGGGCGGCGGCGTGGACGCCTCGGCGCGCATCATCGCCCAGGCGCTCTCCGAGTCTCTCGGGCAGCAGATCGTCATCGACAACCGCCCCGGAGCGAGCGCGCGCATCGGCACCGAGCTTGCCGCCAAGGCCGCGCCCGACGGATACACGCTGCTCCTGGGAAGCGTCGGGCCCAACGCCATTATCCCGAGCGCCTATCGCAATCTTCCCTACGACGGGGTCAAGGATTTCGCGCCGGTGAGCGTGGTGGCGACTTCCGCGTACGTGCTCGTGGTCCATCCCTCGCTGCCGGCAAAATCGACGAGGGAGCTGATCGCGCTCGCCAGGGCGCAGCCCGGCAAGCTCGACTTCGCGTCGACCGGCATCCTCGGCGGACCGCATCTTTGCGGGGAACTGTTCAAGAGTCTCGCCAAGCTCAACATCGTGCACATCGCGTACAAAGGCGGCAGCCCGCAGATGACGGCGCTGCTCTCTGGCGAGGTGTCGCTCGCGTTCGCGAGCCTGCCGACCGCGATGCCGTACGTGCAGGTCGAAAGGCTGCGCGCGCTCGGGGTCACCAGCGCCAAGCGCCTCGCCACGGTGCCCAACCTGCCGGCGATCGCGGAAGTCCTGCCCGGCTACGAGGTGCTGCAATGGTACGGCGTGCTCGCGCCGGCCGGCACCCCGCGCGAGATCATCGCCAAGTTACACAACGAGATCTCCAGGGCGGTGAAGACGGCAAAGGTGCGGGAGCAGTTCCAGCGTCTGGGCTCCGATGCGGCAAGCAACACGCCCGAGGAGTTCGCCGTCCACATCAAGGCGGAGATCGCGAAGTACGGCAAGCTGATCAAGGCCGCCGGGATCCCGGTCGAATGAGGGTCTGAGTCGACGATCCCGCTCACTCAATCCTGATCGGCAGTGCGAATTTCCTGACTTTCTTCCCGTCGAGCTCGCCGGTGCGGTTCGGCAGCAGCGTGGAAGCCTCACCGAGGCCGACAATGCCTTCCGTCGGTGTAAAGCTTGACGATCACGCGCCGCGCCATCCTGGTGACGCCGGTCGCCTGCTCGTACGGGCGCGCGTACGCCATTCCGATGGGAAACACTTCCATCCTCGTGATCTTCATCCCTCCCCCTTGTCCCGGCTGATGAAATCCGCGCGCAACATCGCGCGCCCGCAGCCGCGCTAGCCGCAGGGTTCGCCGGCGACCGCGGCGATTTCCTCCGCCGCCATGCCGAGCCAATCGCGCAGCACCTCCGCGGTGTGCTGGCCAAGGGTCGGAGGCGGCGCCATCTCGGTTCGCGTCACCGACATGATCCACGGCGGCCCGACGACCCGAATTCTGCCCGACACCGGATGATCGAGCGTGCGGACCAGCCCGCGGTGCGCGACCTGAGGGTCGGCGAGCGCCTGCGCGTAATCGTTGACCAGTGCGTAGGGAATGCGTTCAGCTTCGAACCGCTGCATCCAATCCTCAGCGGGCTGCTCGGCAAGGCGCCGCGCGACCAGTTTGTTCACTTCCTTGCGGTGCTTCACTCGCAGCGCCATGTTGCGAAAGCGCGGGTCATCGATCCACTCCTCGTGCTCCATCGCGCGGCAGAACGGCGCCCATTGGTTCTCGTTCTGTACCATGATCGCGAGCCACAAGCCGTCCGCGGTTTCATAGGTGTTGGCGGGCACGCGCAGCGGGTTTTCGTTGCCCAGGCGCCCCGGTGAAATCCCCGCCTGCAACGTCTCTCCCATGCGCACGCCGAGCGCGGCAAGCATCGCATCCTGCATAGAGAGATCGATGTACTGGCCGACGCCGTCGCGCTTCACCACATGCAACGCAGAAACGATGGCGCAGGCAGCGAACATTCCCGCGATCACGTCGGCGAGCGGCGCGCCCACCATGATCGGCTCCCGGTCGGGCTCTCCGGTCACGCTCATGACGCCTGTGACCGCCTGAATGATGGGATCGAGCGCAAGCCGGTTGCGATACGGCCCGGTCTGGCCGAACCCGGAAAGTGAGCAGTATACGAGGCGCGGGTTAAGCTTGTTTACGTCCTCCCATCCGAGTCCCAGCCGGTGCGCAGTGCCGGGCGCGAAGTTCTCGACCATCACGTCGGTGCGCCCGGCGAGCCTGAGCGCCAGCGCGCGCTGGGCCTCGTCCTTGAGATCGAGCGCGATGCTCTTCTTCGAGCGGTTCAACGCGTTGAAGTAGTCGTGATGCCCTTCACGGCCCTTGTAGGGCACGGTGCGCCTCAGATCGTCGCCGTGCCCCGGGCGCTCGATCTTCACCACTTCCGCTCCCATGTCGGCGAGCATCAGCGTGCAGTACGGCCCGGCCACCACCTGCGTGAGGTCGAGCACGCGCAGCCCGGCAAGGGGCGGCTTGGCCGGCTCAGCCATGGCGGCGCGGGACAATCCCGCTCGCGTTGCCGACGATGACCTTGTCGCCCTTCTGGTTTTCGATCCATACGTCGCAGTGGAGCCGCACGCCATCCGCGGTCTCCTCACGGCGGGTGACCGTGCCCTTCGCCACGCAGAAATCGGTCACGAAGACCGGGCGCCGGAACGTGAGCTCGCACTTGCCGCCCTCGATCCAGCCGCGCTCGAAACAAACGCGCAGCTGCTGGAATATCAGCGCCGCGACCTGCGGCCCGACCGCGACCGGCGCCGGCAGCCCCTCGCGGCGCGCCGCTTCCGTGTCGGTGTGTATGGTTTTTTCGTCGGCGCGCTTGAAATGCTCGAGCCGGAACTGGCGCGCGATCTGCGGCAGCTCGTAGCCGACCGACGTATCAGCATCAAGAATCGCCATCAGAGCCCCCCGCTAGATCTTCTCCGGCTTGATGCCGGAATCGATGCCCTTGCCCGCGCGCGGCGCGGTGCGCTCCACGAAGTCCAGAACGTGGGTGCGGCGGGTGCGAAAAATGACGTTGCCTTCAGGATCCACCGCCTCCGCCTGATAGACCACGAACTCGCGGTCGTTCTTGACGTACTTGTCGGCGATGGAGCCGGTAACCTTGAGCGTCACACCGGGCATGATCGGCCGCACGTTCTCCAGCTCCCATTTGTAGAACAGCCCGCGCACGTTGTAGGCGCGGGAAAACAACCAGCGCGGCGGACGATAGCTGATCTGCGGCGGCGCAATGCGCCTGCCCCATGGCGAATCGACGCTGAACCACAGGTGGTAGTCCATGTCCATTTCGCACTGCTGGTTGATCATGTCCTCGGTGACCATCCATTCCATCGACCCCAGCGTCTGGCCGACCTCGATCTCGTCGTATGTCGCGCGTTTGCCTTTTGCGTCTTCGGCAATGCGAACGTGATCCTGCGCCATGATCTTTCCTTCCGTCGTTGACGGGCAAAGCCGGGAGAATTTCTCGTTGCGGGCGTCGCGCCATGTTTCTTGTTCTGGTCATAGGCGACGACGACAGACAAACCGTGTTGGATTATAAGTTAACCCGACGGCTCGTGGCCAACCCGTTCTCACAACGTGAACACGGCGTCAGCTTACGGCGCCTAGGCGCGCCACGCGCACTGCCGGGTCGTCGTGCTCTGCTGCGGTCAGCCGGCGCGGTGGGCGTGGGTCGTTACCACTTCCAGCACCCGCCGGTTGTTCTTGCCGGTGATCTGGGTGCGCACCACTGAAGTAAGCCGGCCGTGATGCACGATCTTTGCTTTTGCGCGCAGCGCGCGGCCTTCGCCGGGGCTGATGTACCACGCCGACACGCCGGTCAGCATCCAGGTTGGCGGCAACGCAGCGCATGCAGTGGTCGCGGCGAGTCCCAGCAGCACGCCGCCCTGCACATGGCCGACGCGGTTGGCGATGTGCGGACCGTTCTTCACCGCGCACGACGCGCCGCCTTCGATATGGTGCGGCTCGTAGCCCCAGAAACGGCGGATGAACGAGCCGCCGTGCGCCGCGACCGCGGCGAGCGTTTCGTCGGCATGGTGCAGAACCTTGAGTTCGTCACGCTTGAGTTCGTGGTCCTTGAGCGGTGTGATGCTGGCTTCCCCTCGCCGGCGATGCGTCATACGGTACAGTTCGACGCCCTTCGGCGGCTTCAGGATCATGAACGCACCGCTGCCAAAACATAGCCGCTCGCCGCGGGCAGCGACGGTCAGGTGACTGAGGCCCTGACGACCGGCGCTGTCGCGGAGGAAACCCTGGAAAGCGCTCGCGGTCTCCAGCCGGCCGGTAAGCGGCGCGCCGGTGAAGTTCAGGTTCATGTAAACGGTAGCCAACCGCGCCGCGGGGTCGACACCGGCACGCACGGTCGCCGCCAGCGCTAAATCGGCGAGCACGGCGAAGGCGCCGAGATTGATCTGGCCATCCGCCATCTCGGGCCGGGCGGACAGCCGGTACCCGCTTATCTGCCGCCCGAGCAGGAGCCGAAGCCGCCGTTCGTGACGTTTCCGCAGTGATTGCCGAGACATTCACTCCTCTATAAACCCATCCCCCTCCCAAGGCCCCCTCGCGTGCTGCGCAGGCTCTCCCCCTTGAAGGGGGAGGAGATATGTTTCGTACAGAGTGAAGCACTACACTAGCTGCGGGGAGTTGCGAGCAGACGCTGGAGGCGCTCCAGCGCTTCCGCGTCCGCTTCACCCTGAGCGCGGGAGAGCTCCAGCGCGACGGCGCCAAGCTCCCGGTAAATATCGCCGATGTGGGCATCCCATGCCGCAAGCGCCTCGAGCTGGCGCGCTACCACCGCATCGTCGCCGCGCGCGATCGGACCGGTCAGCGCTTTCACCGTCCCGAGCTTGAACACGTTGTCCACCGTCTCCCGCACCAGCGGCTCCATCATGGCGAGCGCGGTCTCGCGCGCAAGCCCGGACTTTTCATAGCAGCGCAGGCCGGTTTCCATGAGCGCGGTGAGGTAGTTGCACACCATCACGCTCGCCCCGTGGTAAATCGTCTTGAACCCGGGGTCGATCTCGGACACGATCGCGCCGATGCGCTCGAACGCGGGGCGCAGGATTTCAAGCGCCTCAGGGTCGCCCTCGGCGGCGCAGTGGGTGCCGGTGAACGTGCGCACCGCGTCGCGCGGATCGGCGAAGGTTTTCAGCGGATGCACGCTCGCCACGAGCGCGCCGTACGCCGCGGCGCTCTTGAGCTCCGCCGAGGCGAGTGCGCCGCTGCAGTGAAAGACGATGTCGCCGGAGCGCAACAGCCCGCTCGCCGCGAGCGCCTCGCAGCAGGGAACGATCTTCCCGTCGGGCGGTGCCAGCATCCACACTTCGGCCGGCCGCATCTCCTCCAGCCACCCCACGGCGCGGCCATCGCCGATGAACGCAACCGCGGCGCGCGCGCCATGCGGTGTGCGGTCGAGCACGTCCTGGATTGCGAAAGTGCGCTTCTCTTCCCACAACGAGGCGAGCGTGCGTCCCACCCTGCCACTGCCGATGATGTTGAGCTTTTTCACGGGTTGTTAGGACGAAGACGGGGATTATACGGCAGCGCTGCACCCACCTGATGCGCCGCTTGTCAGCGTAACGTACCGGGTGCGCGTTATGGTGGGTATCATGCCTGTTTCCCGCCGCGCTTTTCTTGTTTACGCCTCCGGTCTCACCGCCGCCGCACTCGCTCCCTTTCCGCGCGCACTCGCGCAACGGCGGTTCGCCGATGACCCTTTCACGCTCGGCGTGGCCTCGGGCTATCCGCAGCCCGATGGCATGGTGCTGTGGACGCGGCTCGCGCCGCGCCCACTGGAAGGCGGCGGCATGCCGGCAAACCCGGTCGAAGTCGGCTGGGAAGTCGCCGCGGATGAAGCATTCCGATCCATCGTCCGGCACGGCAAAGTCGCTGCCGGGCCTGCGCTCGCGCACTCGGTGCACGTGGAAGTATCGGGATTGGAGCCCGCGCGCTGGTACTGGTATCGATTTCACGCCGGCAAAGCGGTGAGCCCGACCGGCAGAACGCGCACCGCTCCGACGCTCGACGCCGCGGCCGAACGCTTGCGCTTCGCGTTCGCTTCCTGCCAGCAGTACGAGCAGGGCTATTACGCCGCCTATCGCCACATGGCGGCGGAAGATCTCGATCTCGTCATCCACCTCGGCGACTACATTTACGAATCGTCGTGGGGCTACAACCACGTGCGCAAGCATGAGGCGGGCGAGCCGATCACGCTCGAGGAATACCGCAACCGCCACGCGCTCTACAAGAGCGACACCGACCTGCAGTCAGCGCACGCGGCGTTTCCCTGGCTCGTCACCTGGGACGATCACGAGGTCCAGAATGACTACGCCAACGACCGCTCCCAGAACCTGGATCCGCCCGGGGAATTCCTCATGCGCCGCGCCGCGGCATACCAGGCGTATTACGAGCACATGCCGCTGCCGGCATGGGCGCGGCCGCACGGCCCCGACATGCAGCTCTACGCGCGTGCGGCGTTTGGGCAGCTCGCACAATTTCACGTGCTTGACGGCCGCCAGTACCGCTCACACCAGGCCTGTCCGAGGCCCGGGCGCGGCGGCAGCAACATCGTCGAGGACTGCCGCGAGCGGCTCGACCCGCAACGCACGTTGCTTGGCGCCCGGCAGGAAAAATGGCTGTTCGACGGGCTCGCCGCCTCGCGTGCGCGCTGGAATGTGATCGCGCAGCAGACCTTGATGGCGCAGGCCGACCGCACGCCGGGAGCAGGACAGTCGTTCTGGAACGACGGTTGGGATGGCTATCCGGCGGCGCGGGGCCGTCTGCTGGCCCATATCGCAGAGAAGCGCATCGCCAATGCCGTGGTGATCGGCGGCGACGTGCACATGTCGGTGGTGGCCGATCTCAAGATCGACTTTGACGATATGGAAGCGCCGGTGGTGGCGACCGAGTTCGTCGGCACCTCGATCAGTTCGCAGGGACGGCCTCGCAGGGAGGTCGAGTCCTGGGCCGCCGACAACCCGCACGTCAAGTATGCCAACCCGACGCGCCGCGGTTATACTGTGATGGAACTCTCCACGCGGCGCTGCCTGACACACCTGCGCACGCTCGACGATGTCAAGGACCCCCGGTCCCGGATCAAGACGTTTGCCACCTTCGCAACCGAAGACGGCAGGCCCGGCGCGCACCGGGTTTAGATGGTTGTGTTTTGCGACACTTGCTTTCGATGACACTTGGTCGGAGTGCTGCAGCAAGGTAATCTATTGAATCTAGAGAAGCTCCGATCAAATATAGTTTGTCATTCCCGCGCAGGCGGGTATCCCCTTCCCCCGTTTACGGGGGAAGGTAGGATGGGGGCCGCTGTAATAGGTTATTGGGTCCCCACCGCAGCCTGCCCTCGAATGCTCTAATCGGGGGCGAGGACGACTCAATCACAGGTTTTCTAGTAGAAACGGAACATGCCTTCTTTTTTCAATAAACTCTTCCGGTCCGTCGCCGAGCGCGGCCGCATGCTGTTGAGCCCGCGGTTGCGCGCCGTCGTCGCGCGCCGCGGCCGTGTCGCCAAGCTCGCCGAGCTGTGTCATGCCCTGCTCGCCGAACGGGGCGAGCCTGCGAGCGCAGCATTGGCGATGGAAGCGCTCGCTGTCTACTCCGCCCTCGACGAGGCCGGCCGTGCCGAGTTCTTCGAACTACTGGACCGCGACTTCTCGCCCCGCCCCGAGGTGGTGACTCAGGCGATAGACGCCTACCGCGCGAGCCCTGGCCCGGAAACGCTGGTGACGTTGGCGCAGGCGGTGGAAGCCCCGCGGCAGGAACTGTTCCGGCGCCTCAACATGGCGCCCGGCGGTACGGCGGCACTGGTCGAAATGCGCGGGATTGTCCTCCATCAGCTGCCGCACCGGCCGCAACTGTGGTCGGTCGAAGCCGACCTTGCCCATCTCCTGCGCTCGTGGTTCAACCGCGGCTTCATCACGCTGCAGCGCATCGACTGGCGCACGCCGGCCCACATTCTCGAAAAACTGATCCGTTATGAAGCGGTGCATGCGATCAACGGCTGGGAAGATCTGCGGCGGCGTCTTGCCGGCGACCGGCGCTGTTTCGCGTTCTTTCATCCGGCGCTGCCGGACGAGCCGCTGATCTTCGTCGAGGTGGCGCTGGTGAGAGGGCTCTCCGCAGCGGTGCAGCCGCTGCTCGATCCGGCGAACGAGGTCGGCGATCCCCACCGCGCCGACACTGCGATCTTCTACTCGATCAGCGACTGCCAGCCCGGCCTGCACGGCATCTCGTTCGGGAATTTCCTCATCAAGCAGGTTGCGGCAGAACTACAGGAGGAACTGGGCAAGCTGAAGACCTTCGCCACCCTCTCCCCTGTTCCCGGCTTTCGCACCTGGCTTGAAGCGAACGCGCCACGGTTCGCCGCGGTCGGGGGCGGAAGCGCGCTCGCTTCCTGGGTGGAAAAGACGAAGGGGCAGACGGGCCGGCGCGCAGTCGCGCCCGGCGAGGAACTGCGCGAACTTCTGCTGCAACTGTGCGCGCACTACCTCACACGCGAGCGGCGCGACGACGGCAGACCGCTCAATGCCGTCGCCCGTTTTCACTTCCGTAACGGCGCGCGGCTCGAACGCATCAATTGGGCCGCCGACGGCTCACCCCGCGGACTCGCGCAATCGGCGGGCATCATGTTGAACTATCTCTACGAAATCGACGAGGTCGAACGCAACCACGAGGCCTACGTCAACGAGGGAAAAATCACGGTCTCGCGCCGGGTTGAATCGCTGGCGCGCACACTGCGCTGGCCGGAAGGCCGCGCGGCGACGCAAGCTCAGTCCGCGTAACGCGGCCGCACTACGGCGGGTCGGTGGTGCGTGTGACGCACCCTACAACTGAGGATTCAGGATTCAGTAGAACCCAGTCACGGGTGACTCGCTGCACGTCTGCAACGGTTCGCCGAGCACGTTACGGGCGTGTTCTCCGGGATCGAAACGTCTCACCCCAAAAACGGCGATTAAACGCAAAGACGCAAAGCACGCAGAGGAACGCAAAGGAAATTATCGAAAAACGATGCTCACCAGATTGGTGATCGTCATATTTGAGTTAAGGCTCTGACTTTCTTTGCGACCTTTGCGTCTTTGCGTTGAAATAGCTTTTTCTAGGCTCACGGAAGGTCTTTGGTGATGGGTGATGGGTGATGAGTGATGAGTGATGAGTGATGCGTGTACCCCCATTACCCATTTCCCATTACCCATTACTCGTTAAGTGCCGCGCCTGGCGCAGCCGGTCGCGGCGGCTGGCGGCGCGGTGCGCCTCCGGTCGAGCGCCGCCGTTGATAAATTCCAATCGGCCTTTCGCGCCGCTCGTCTCGTAATCATCCTGCAGCGCGTGCACGGCAACCGGGTGATCGATGTGCAGTTCCTCAACGAGAAAACCGTGAACCAGTCCGAACAGGCGTTCCAGCGCGATCTCGTGGGTCTTGCCGGTCCTTGCAAACAACCAGTCCGCGAAGCGCATGAACCGCGCAAACGGCCTGTCCTGAGCGGAGTCGAAGGGCGCATCACCCAGCATGAGCGGTAACGCGCGGCGGAAGCGCCCTGAGTTGCCGACCATCTCCCAGTACCGCGCGAAGCGCGCGATGCGCTGCATGTCGGCGAATCCAACGCGGTCGGTCGCCAGCACGTTGTACGGCGGGTCGGGGTTGTAACGCATGGCGAAGGCTTCGGTGTGGCGCGCGATCGGCGTGCCGCGCAGGCGCTTCAGGACCCCGACCTGGATTTCGTGCGGCGCAAGCGCGTAGAGCCGATCGAACCCCCGCCCGAAGCTCTCCAGGTCTTCGCCCGGGAGTCCCGCGATAAGATCGACATGGATGAGGGCATTTGAATGATTCCTGAGCCACGCGAGATTCGCTTGCGCTCTGGCGTTGTCCTGCTTGCGGGAGATCAGCGCCTGCACTTCCGGGTTCCACGTCTGAATGCCGACTTCGAACTGCAGCGACCCCGCCGGAAAGCGCGCGATCGCTTCCTTGAGCTTGTCGGGAAGATGATCGGGAATCACCTCGAAATGCACGAACAGCCGCTCGTCCAGGCGCACGAGGAAAAACTCGAGGATCTTCACGCTCGCGCTCACCTTCAGGTTGAAGGTGCGGTCCACGAAGCGGAAGTGGCGCGCGCCGCGGTCATGGAGCCGCGCGAGCTCCCCGAGAAAACGGTCGAGATCGAACGGCCACGCGGTCTTGTCGAGCGCGGACAGGCAGAATTCGCACTTGAAAGGACATCCACGGGACGCTTCCACATAGAGGAAGCGTCCCGTGATGTCCTCATCGGTATAGAGATGGTACGGAAAATCGACCCGTGAGAGATCGGGCTGTTCCCCAGCGATAACCTTCTGTCTAGGTGGCCCGCCCGTGAGGATTTCGCGACAGAGCTTTGGAAATGTTATGTCCCCCCAGCCGGTGATCACGAAATCGGCAAGCGCGCAGATGCGCTGTTCTTCAACCTCGTGGCTCACCTCCGGCCCGCCGACGACGACGGTCACCTCGGGCGCGATGCGTTTCAGCAGCGCCACCGCCTTGGTCATCTCCTCCGCGTTCCAGATGTAGACGCCAAAGCCGACGATGCGCGGCTTCTCAGCGAGCACCTTTTCGACGATGTCCACCGGGCGCGCGCCGAGCACGAACTCCACGATCCGCGCTTCGCTTCGTAACTCGCCCAGATTCGCAGCCAGATAGCGCAGGCCGAGCGCGGCATGGGCGTAGCGCGCATTGATGGTGGACAGGACGATCAGCATGCTGAAAGTTTATCCCAGAAGGCTGCCACGCGGCGCCTATTGAGCATTACGTACACGTCTTGACGGCCCGTGGAACCGCGTCCTATGCTTGCCGCATTCCCCACAATAACTCGAGAAAACGCCGATGCCCGCCGACAAATCCCCCGCTACCGATCGCTTTGGCAACCCGGTCGATCCCATCGTGCGCTATGCGCGCGGCAGCATACTCAAGAGCACCGACGAGGAAGTCACACGCATGCTGCGGGCCCGGCACATGGTGGGCGAGCGCGTGCGCACCAGGGGCAAGGACAGCGTTTACGATCTCTCGGGCATGAACCGCGGCAGCGGGCTCGGAACGGAAGAAGTGCCGCATCTCACCAGCCACGTGCCATTCTTCGAGCGCTTCGAGGGCAAGACCGAGCCGCTGGCGTTAAAGCACATGGGCGCCGATCCCGCCCGGCACAAGGCCCTCATCCTCAACCGCGTTTCGGCCGCGAACTTCGTCGCGCTCACGACCGTGCTCCAAAGCGGCGACCGCGTGTTCGGCCTCGCGCCAGCGGGCGGCGTCACCCACCCTTCCGCGGTGCGTCCCATCACCATGGCGGGAGCCCGGTTCGAGGAATTCTTTTCGTTCGCGGACCTGGAAAAAGCGTGGCACGAAGAAGGCGCGCCGCGGCTGCTCGTCATCACGCCGATCAGCGCCTCCAAGCGTCACATTGAGTTTGCCGACTTCAAGCGCGCACTCGCCTTGCCGCGCGCGCCGCACACGCTGGTCTTCGTGGATGACGCGCACATGGCTTCCCGCATCGGCTTTTTCGAAGAGCCGCGCACTTTCGAGGTGGGCGACATTGATTTTGCGGTGTGCTCTGCCGACAAGCATGTCGCCGGTCCCCGCGCGGGTGTCTTCGTCGGACGCCCGGACCTCGTTACCATGATCGGTTCGCGCGCCTACGAACTCGGGCTCGAAGCGCAGGCTGGCCAGTACGTGGGCGTCGCCAACGCGCTCAAGAATTTCGATCCAAGAGTCATCAAGCTTGCCGGCGAACTCGCGAAGCAGCTCGTCGAGGTGCTCGCCGCGCAGTACGGACCGAAGCGCGCCTATCTCGGCGGACCCGGCGTTTCGATTTCGGGTGACGACGTGATCGACATCGCGCGCGAGCAGCGGAGCACGGACCACAAACCGGCGCTGGTGGCGGTCGAGGCTGCGGGCCTGGTGGCGATGGAAATGCTGGAGCGGGACGGGATACTCACCATCGGCGCCGTGTCGATGCCCGGCAGCGCGCCCGTGGTCCGTCTCATGATGTATCCCGATGGCCGGAAGCTCGGCGTCGAGAAAATCGCCGCCTCGCTCGAAAACGGCATCTCGCGATTGTCGGAAGTCCTCGACGACGTGGACCAAGCGCGCGCGCAACTGCTCGGGGAATAGTCACTCCGTCAGTTGGCAGGCCACAAAGGAGGAGCATCATGACAAAAGGATTGCGTGCGGTAATGGCCGCATTGTTCGCCGTCGTACTTGCACCGAACCCTGTCGCGCTCGCCCAAGGCTATCCTGCCAAATCCATACGCCTGATCGTGCCGTTCCCGGCGGGCGGCGGCTCGGACATTGTCGGCCGCATCATGGCACAGCGGCTCACCGAGCAGATGAAGCAGCAGGTATTCGTGGACAACCGCGGCGGGGCGGGCGGGTCGATCGGCACCGAGGCCGCAGTGAGATCGGCGCCCGACGGCTACACCATGGTGCTCGCCTCCACCTCGGAGATCGGGGTCAACCCGGCGCTTTACACCCGGCTTACCTACGACACCGCGCGCGACCTTGCGGCGGTGGCAATGGTTGCCTCCACTCCGGTAGTCGTCGTCGTGCATCCTTCGATGCCGGTGAAGACGGTGAAGGACCTCGTTGCGCTCGCCAAGGCGCGGCCCGGCGAGATCAACGTGGCTTCCGCAGGCAACGCACGTTCACGCACCTATCGAGCGAGCTGTTCCGTTCGATGGCCAACATCAAGTGGACGCACGTGCCCTACAAGGGCGCGCCGACCGCGCTCGGTGATGTCGTCAGCGGACAGGTGCAGGTGATGTTTTCCTCGCTACCAGCCGCGGTGGGGATCATCAACGGCGGGCGGCTCAGGGCGCTCGCGGTGTCCACCGTCAAGCGCTCGGAAGCGCTGCCCGAAGTGCCGACGGTCATGGAATCCGGCGTCCCGGGCTACGAAGTTCTGTACTGGTACGGACTGTTCGTGCCGGCGGCCACCCCTGGGGACATCATCGCCCGGCTCCACAACGAGATCACGCAGGCGCTGCGCGCCCAGGACGTGATCGGCAACCTCGCCAAACAGGGCGCAACTCCCGGCGCGTTCTCGCAGCCGCAGTTCGCCAACTTCGTCAAAGCCGAAGTCGCAAAGTGGGGCAAGGTCGTCAGGGATTCCGGCGCGAAGGTGGATTGACGCGTTTGAGGGTACTCGGCTGGGGCTCCTACGCAGGCATCGCCCGGCCGTCGTTGAGCGTGATCCAGCCGCGCGCGATGCGATAAAGCACCCAGATACCGACGATCACCCCCATCAGCCAGACGAACGGGATGCCAACGATGGTCAGAATGAGCGCGACCATCACCAGCACCCATAGCAGCGCATACCAGAAGGTGCGTATCTGCCAGCCGAAGTGCGAATCGAGGAAGGTGCCGCGCGCATCGCCCCGTTTCACGTAGTTGATGATCACCGCGATGATCGACGGCCAGCCCGTGAGGAAGGCGGTGACGATGAACGCCGGGCCGAGCATCCCCATCACCGCGCTGAAGGCATGCAGGCCGTAGATGACATGCGTGAGCCGCACCAGGCTCTCGGGCGGCACCGCCGTCCGCGTCTCGGCATCGATATCAGCCATGCCTATTCTTTCCCGTCATTCAATAGTGCAGTTACCAGCGCCTCCCACTCCTTTTCGAGCGGGCCGCGCGGGCGCTCGCTACCGGCGCGTTCGTACCAGTAGTCGGCATTCGAGAGATCGCCTTCCTTGCGGTGCAGATAAGCGTGCACCGCCGCCGCGGCCTTGCCCTTCTGCGACTGCGCGAGCTTGTGCGCGCGGTCCCAGTCGCCATGTGCCTCGTACCACAGGGCTTGCGCCAGCTTGCCCAGGCCGGCGGGCGGCGCCTTGGCGGAGAGGGATTTCCGAAATTCACCGAGATCCATGGTTTCATGCATTTTCGGCCAGCGGCTGCCGTTTGTCACGGCGCGCTCTCAATTTTTTCCGGTTTTTCTGCTACGCTTGCGCCTTATCGATATTTTTTGGAGCAACGAGGCAAACATGGCTGTAAACCCGAACGGAAAGGCGACCGACGCCAAGATGAACCCCGCGGCGTTGTATCGCGAGGAAATCTATACCGACCGCAAGGTCGGCACCATACGCACCCTGACCCCGGTCAAGAGCGACGGCTCGCCGGATGCGGCCCGCAAGACCGTCTATGCAGGCGAAGCGCAGATCATGACCAACGCCGGCCCGCTTCCCATCAACTTCGAGATCGACGCCAAGTCCCTCGAGGAAGCGGCGCAGAAGTTCGCCGGCGCAGCCAAGGAAGCGATCGAGCGCACGGTGCGGGAACTGCAGGAGCTGCGTCGCCAGGCAGCCTCCTCCATCGTCGTCCCGCAGGGCGGCATGGGTGGATTGGGACCCGGCGGCGTGCCTGGCGGCGGGAAAATCCAGATCCCCTAGGAGTTTGTCGGACTTAGGTCGGACAAACTCCTAATGCAAAACCGCCTGACCATTCATAATAAACCCAGTCGAAGCAGTCGAATTTAAGGAAAAGCGCCGGTGAATTCGCATATCGGTCATCCTCTTCTGCAATTCTCCCAAGGCCGGTTTTGCATTAAGAGTTTGTCGGGGCTAGCAGCCTGTCGGACTTACCAGCCCGACAGGCTGCTAAAAGCAAAACCGGCCGACAATTCCGAAAAAAAACCGCCGAACGGGTCGAACGTGAAGGAAACTGAGGGTGAATTCGCATATTTATCATTTTCTCTTGCCATTTTCCTCACGCCGGTTTTGCATTAGGAGTTTGTCGGGGCTAAGTCCGACAAACTCCTAGGTCCGACAAACTCTTAGCCACTTGCGTGCCCGGCCGGGGTCAGGCACACTGTTTTTCAGAAGAAAGAAGCACACAACCCGCCGGCGCAGCCCGCGCCCGGCACTCTGTGGAGGAACATCGCGATGAAACCCGTACTGGCCGGCATTTCTCTGGCAATCCTGCTTGCTGCGCTCCCGACAATCGCCGCCGCGCAGGCCTATCCCACCAAGCCGATCCGCATCGTCGTGCCGTTCCCGCCGGGCGGCACCTCCGACACCATCGGGCGCATACTCGGGCAGAAGCTGACCGAGGCGTGGAAACACCAG
>MERI01000165.1:0-12049 GCA_001772005.1 Betaproteobacteria bacterium RIFCSPLOWO2_12_FULL_62_58
TGTTCAGTCGAAGTTCGGTTTGGCGCATCGCACGGACTCCTTGGGTAATGGAGATGCGGCATTATAATGTTTCGTAATTAATGTGTCACGGTACTAGGCGGGCTTTCAATTCATCACGAGCTCGCCATGTCTTCTGAGATTTGATGCTGCTCGGCCCCTGAAGGCTGGTAGAATCATGAGCATGCAGCCCCAACTACGAGTTGCCTTTCCTCGCCGTTCCGTGTGGCGCTGGCGCCAGCCTGCCGCCTAGTATCCCTATCGCTGCGCCGAGTGGATCGGCAGAGCCGGAAAGCCCGCAGCAAAACAAGTTTATGTCCATGCATGTGTCCCTCTGCCCTCCTCTGCGTCAAATTCAGCTCGCATAATCAATAAGATAGACTTCTAATGCGCCTCGCGACGTGGAACGTGAATTCGCTCAAAGTCCGGCTGCCACAGGTGCTGGAATGGCTCGGCAAACATCGGCCAGACGTGCTGTGCCTGCAGGAAACCAAACTCGAGGACGGCAAGTTTCCGGCCCCTGAAATCACCGCAGCGGGCTACCAACCGCTGTTTACAGGGCAGAAGACCTATAACGGCGTGGCGATCCTGAGCCTCGCCGCGGGGAATGATCCCGTAGCGGCGATCCCCGCTCTCGAAGATCCGCAGAAACGCGTGCTCGCCGCGACCATGAACGGCGTGCGGGTCATCTGCCTCTACGTGCCGAACGGCGAGTCCATCGATTCGGACAAGTATCAGTACAAGCTCAAATGGCTCGCTGCGCTCCGCGCCTGGCTCAAGGATGAACTTTCGCGCTTCCCGCGGCTCGCGGTACTGGGCGACTTCAACATCGCGCCCGAAAGCCGCGACGTGCACGATCCCGCCGCCTGGGACGGAAAAGTGCTCTTCAGCAAGCCCGAGCGTGACGCATTCAACGCGCTGCTGGCGGCGGGATTAAGAGACAGTTTCCGCCTGTTTGACCAGCCGGAGAAGTCGTTCACCTGGTGGGACTACCGGATGAATGCGTTCCGCCGCAAGATGGGCCTGCGCATCGACCATATCCTGCTGTCGGGAGAACTGGCGAAGGTCTGCAGCGCGTGCACGATCGATGTCGAGCCGCGCAAGGCGGAACGCCCTTCCGATCACGCGCCAGTAATCGCGGAATTGAAGACCTGAACCCGAGGGGTCGGGGGTGAGGGCCGGACGCCGATTAACGCCGATTGTTTTGATACGGGCTCTTGATTACATCGAATCCGGCTTTTTGTCGGCTTCGATGCCGAGTTCGTGGATCTTGCGGGTGAGCGTGTTGCGCCCGAGCCCGAGCAGCTGTGAAGCCTCGATGCGCCGTCCGCCGGTGTGCGCGAGCGCCTTCACGATCAACGTCTTCTCGAATTGGCGCACGAGCCCGTCCATGATGGCGGTGTCGCCGCGGTTAAGCAGCGTTTCAACTTCCTTTTCGAGCACCGCAACCCAGTTCTGCGCTGCCGTTGTGGCGTCCGACCTGATCTCGGGCGGCAGATCCTTGATCTCGATAGCGACCGACGGCGCCATCACTGTCAGCCAGTGACACAGGTTCTCAATCTGCCGCACGTTACCGGGGAAATCCTGCGCGCTCAGATATTTCAGAGTCGCCTCCGACATCCGCTTCGCTTCGACGCCGAGCTCGCGTGCGCTCTTCTGCAAGAAGTACTTTGCCAGCAGCGGGATGTCCTCGCGGCGCTCTCGCAACGGCGGCAGCCGCAGCCGGATGACATTCAGGCGATGGAACAGATCCTCGCGGAACAGGCCCTGCTTGACGCGCGCCTCCAGGTCCTGGTGGGTGGCGGCGATCACGCGCACGTTGGCCTTGATCGGCTGGTGCCCGCCGACACGGTAGAAGTGGCCGTCGGAGAGCACGCGCAGCAGCCGCGTTTGCAGCTCCGCCGGCATGTCGCCGATCTCGTCGAGGAACAGCGTGCCGCCCTCGGCCTGCTCGAAACGTCCACGGCGCATGCTCTGCGCGCCGGTGAAGGCGCCGCGCTCGTGACCGAAGAGCTCCGACTCCAGCAATTCCTTCGGGATCGCCGCGGTATTGATCGCGATGAAAGGCTTGCCGGCGCGCGGGCTGTGGCGATACAGCGCGCGTGCGACGAGTTCCTTGCCGGTGCCCGACTCGCCGGTGATCAGCACGGTCGCGTGCGACTGCGCGAGGCGCCCGATGGCACGGAACACTTCCTGCATCGCCGGCGCCTGGCCGAGGATTTCCGGCGTCGCTTCGACCGCTTCCACCGCGCTGTCCTTGCGCATGCTTTCTTCCATCGCGCGCCGGATCAGTTCAACCGCGTGGTCGACGTCGAAGGGCTTGGGCAGATACTCGTAGGCGCCGCCCTGGAACGCGGTCACCGCGCTGTCCAGATCGGAATAGGCGGTCATGATGATGACCGGCAGGTTGGCGTCGCGCGCCTTCGCCTTCTGCAGCAACTCCAGACCGGATTCGCCCGGCATCCGGATGTCGCTCACCACCACCTGCGGGGTCTCCGCCTCGAGCGCGGCGAGCGCCTCCTGCGCCGATGCAAAGATCTTGAACGCGATGTTCTCCCGCGTAAGCGCCTTTTCGAACACCCAGCGAATCGAGCGGTCGTCGTCGATGATCCAGACGGGCTTCATTTGGAACGATGAATGATGAATGATGAATGATGAACAGACACCGCTATCCGCCGGGGATCGGCCGCAACGCTCACTTTTTTCCCGGACCAGAGTCCATGACCCGACGCCGCCGCAACATGACTGCACATGCTATGTCCGCCCTAATCGTTCCGCGTTCATCGTTCCGCGTTCATCATTGTCTGTTACCGGCAGCACAATCGTGAAGCAGGTATTTCCCGGCACGCTTTCGTAAGTGATGGTGCCGTGATGCTGGTTGATGAAATTCTGGGCGATCGTGAGCCCCAGTCCGCTGCCATCGTCGCGCCCGGAAACCAGCGGATAGAAAATGCGCTCGCGGATCGCTTCCGGGATGCCGGGCCCGTTGTCGATCACCTGCAGTGCGATCCCGTGGCGATAGCGCTTGCGTGCCAACGTGACCTGCCGGGCGATGCGCGTCCTCAAACCGATCTTGCCCTTGCCCTGCAATGCCTGGGCGGCGTTGCGCACGACATTGAGCACCGCCTGGATCAGCTGCTCCTTGTCGCCCTTCAAGGGCGGCAGACTCGAGTCGTAATCGCACTCGATCGCGATGCCCGGATACTCGGCGAGGATGACGCTGCGCACGCGCTCGAGCACCTCGTGGATGTTGAGCAGCGCCGGCCGCGGCAGCCGATGCGGCGTAAGCAGTCGATCCATCAGCGACTGCAGCCGGTCCGCTTCCTTCATGATGACCTGGGTATACTCGTGCAGGTTGGGGCGTTCGAGCTCGCGATCCAGGAGCTGTGCCGCGCCGCGGATGCCGCCGAGCGGATTCTTGATCTCGTGCGCCAGGTTGCGGATGAGCTCCCGGTTGGCCTGGCTCTGGTCGAGCAGGCGTTCCTCACGCGCGATCCTGAGCTGCTGCTCGATGTGGCGGAACTCGAGCAGGAAACCGCCGTCATGCGCGAGTTCCACCGGCGTCACCGTACACGCAAGATGCAGCCTGCCGCGACCGGCAACGCCAAGCGCGAGGTCATGCTCGGTATAGCTGCAGTTGTTGTCGCGGGCATAGCCGGTCGCCGCAGCGAGTTCCACGTCGTCACTGAACAGCTTGGCGAGCGCGAGGCCGGCTACGTTCGTGCTGCTGAGTTCAAACAGGTTTTCGGCTGCCGGGTTCATGTATTGCACGATCAGCTTTCCGTCCACCAGCATCACCGCCGTGGCGAGTAAATCGAGGCCGGAGCGCGCTTCGGGTGTCATTAATCGATGTCCGGACGAATGCTTTCTTTAGCAAGATTCGCGCCAGCATGCAGCTAGTGAAAATGGTGACGGGCAGCGGGCCGATCACCGCCCGAACCGGAAACGCCGTGTACGATCGCAACCGCCACGCCGGCCAGCGCTACCTGAGGTTGCCCAGTTCCTTTTTCAGGTTGGCGATATTGTTCTCGTGCAGCTTGACCTTCTTCTGGTACGGCTCGAGGCGGTCGAGCACGCGCTGGTAGTTTTTCTCGCTCCCCAGGCGTATCGACTCCTGCTCCGCCAGATCCTTCTGCGCCTGGCCAAGCAGCTTCTGCTCATTGGCGAGTTCCTGCTCGAGAATGCGGCGGCGGTCGGCGTCGCGCTGCTTCTGGGTATCGGCATCGACTTTCGGGAAATTCGCTGGCGCCGGTGCGCTCTTGCCCAAGGGTTTGGGAGCCGGTACCGTGTTCACCGGCCCGATGTCCAGCAGCTTGCAGCCCTTGGCTTGGGACTTGACATTGGTGAACAGCTTCTGCCCGCTCGCGTCGGTACACTCGTACATTTCCGCGCGTAACGGGGACGCCGACAGCGCCAGAACCGAGGCCAACACTAAGTATCGCATCTGGATAAGCTCGTTCCCATTCCCTCAGCAACGGTTGCGCCACGCTTCGGTTGACCGCACATTCTCCGTATCAAGAGCTAAGTCTATGTCAACAAACTAGAATTGGCAATGCACCCGAATGGTGCGCCAGGAATTTGTCAGGCTGTGGCCCGACAAATTCCTAAAATGAAAAGCACCAAAGATGTGTTCCGATGAATGGGGCCAAGTCCGACAGGCTGCTAGGTTGACCTAAGGCAGGGTTGTTTCTTGCCGCCGTTCTTGGCGCGGGTCACTTGCGTAAGGAATTTGCCGGACCAAAGGCCGGCAAATTCCTACAGGCTGTAATACATTTGAAACTCGACCGGATGGGTGGTCATACGGAACAGCGTGACTTCCTCCATCTTGAGCGCGATGTAGGCATCGATCATGTCGTTGGAGAACACGCCACCGCGTGTCAGGAACGCGCGGTCCTTGTCCAGGCACTCCAGCGCCTCGTCGAGTGACGCGCACGGATGCGGGATCTTTTTCGCTATTTCCGGCGGCAGGTCGTAGAGATTCTTGTCGATCGGATCGCCGGGATGAAGCTTGTTCTGAATGCCGTCGAGCCCCGCCATCATCATCGCGGTGAATGCGAGATACGGGTTGCAGGTCGGGTCCGGGAAGCGCACTTCGATGCGGCGCGCTTTCGGGTTGGCCACCAGCGGCACGCGCACCGCCGCCGAGCGGTTGCGCGAGGAGTATGCGAGGTTGATCGGCGCCTCGAAGCCCGGCACCAGTCGCTTGTAGGAGTTGGTCCCGGGGTTGGTAATGGCATTGAGCGCCTTGGCGTGCTTGATGACGCCGCCGATGTAATGCAGCGCGAGTTCCGACAGGCCGGCATAACCGTTGCCGCTGAACAGATTCTGCCCGCCCTTCCACAACGACTGGTGCACGTGCATGCCGGAACCATTGTCACCGACTACCGGCTTGGGCATGAAAGTGGCGGTCTTGCCATAGGAGTGGGCCACGTTATGCACAGCGTACTTCAGGATCATCATCCAGTCGGCGCGTTTCACCAGCTTCTCGAATTTGGTGCCGATTTCATTCTGGCCGGCCGCCGCCACTTCGTGGTGGTGTACTTCGACTTCCACGCCCATTTCCTCCAGCGCCAGGCAGATCGCGGAGCGGATGTCCTGCAACGAATCGACCGGCGGCACCGGGAAATAGCCGCCCTTGATCGGCGCGCGGTGGCCCATGTTGCCGCCCTCGAACTCCTCGCCTGAGGACCAGGGCGCCTCTTCGGACCTGATCTTTACGAAGCAGCCGGACATGTCGACGTTCCACGTTACCGAGTCGAAAATGAAAAATTCGGGCTCGGGACCGAAGAAGGCGGTGTCGGCGATGCCGGTGGACTTGAGGTACGCCTCGGCACGCTTGGCGATCGAACGCGGATCGCGGTCGTAACCTTTGCCGTCCGAGGGCTCGATTACATCACAGGTCAGGAGCAATGTCGGTTCGTCGGTGAACGGGTCCATGCGAGCGGAATCGGGATCCGGCATCAGCACCATGTCGGAAGCCTCGATGCTTTTCCAACCGGCGATGGACGAGCCATCGAAAAAGTGGCCGTCGGTGAATTTGCTGTCGGTAAATGCTTTCACCGGCACCGATACGTGCTGTTCCTTGCCGCGGGTATCGGTAAACCGGAGGTCGACGAACTTCACCTCGTTGTCCTTCATTATTTTCATTACATCGGCAACCGCCATTTTTTTCTCCTAAGCAGTGGGTGGGACAAAACCATAATCGAACCTCTTTTCCAGCACAAAATGTGCCAACAGTCCGCGCGAGGAAGGCATTGTGCCATAAGGGATTTAGAGGAGACAGCAAAAACGTGCGCGCTATTATAGTGCATAAAGAAACGCGTTTGCACCGCATTGGTGCAATATGGCCTTTAGAGGTACTGATATAAAATCAGTTGCTTATCAAACTCTCATGAACCAACACCGATGACAATTAGCGAAATTTTGAAGGCCGCCCAGCAGCGGGCGCGGCAAATGAGGCTGCCCTATGAAGGCGCTTTGCTGCCCATAGAAGCATATGAAATCTGGCGACAGGCGCCAGGAGCCAGGCTGGTCGATGTGCGCACCCGCGCGGAATGGGATTATGTCGGCCGCATCCCTGGCACGGTCGAGATCGAGCTGCTCACTTACCCCAGCAACCGACCGAATCCTTCGTTCCTCGTCGAACTCGAACGCCAGGTCGACAAGGAAGCCCTGGTCATGTTCGTGTGCCGCAGCGGCGGACGCTCGCACAATGCCGCGCTGTTCGCGATGCAGGCCGGATACACCGAGTGCTACAACGTGCTCGAAGGCTTCGAAGGCGACAAGGATGCGGCCGGACACCGCAACACCAAAGGGGGCTGGCGCGCTGCGGGACTGCCGTGGGCGCAAAGCTGAAGTGGTGATGGGGGATGGGTGATGAGTAGGCTGGGCCGGGCTGTTGCCCATTACTCATTTCTCATTACCCATTACCCGGCACCCCAGTGCACGAGGCCGGTGTACGCTGTCGCGAGCACGACCACCCCGAACGCTATGCGATACCAGGCGAAAACGCTGAAGTCGTGCGTCGCGATGTAGCGCAGCAGCCAGCGCACGCACAGGAATGCTGACACCAACGCCGCCGTGAAACCGATCGAAAACATACCGAGGTCGCCCGAATCGAACAGCGCGCGGTGCTTGTATAGATCGTAGGCGCCGGCGGCGATGAGCGTCGGCACGGCGAGGAAGAACGAGAACTCGGTGGCGGCGCGGCGCGAAAGACCAAACAACATGCCGCCGATGATGGTCGCGCCGGCGCGCGAGGTGCCCGGAATCAGCGCGAAAGCCTGGGCGCACCCGACCTTGAGGGCATCCTTCCAGGTCATGTCATCGACGCTCTCCACCACCGCCTGCCGCTCGCGGCGTTCCACCCACAGGATGATGAATCCGCCGATGATGAAGGCGAGCGCAACGGGGACCGCCTGGAACAGGTGCCGCTTGATCGCGCCGCCGAAGGCCAGTCCGAGCACGGCTGCCGGCAGGAACGCCACGAGCAGGTTCAATGCAAAGCGCCGCGCGGCAGGATCGCTGAAAAGTCCTGCGAGCATGCGCGCGAAGCGCCGCCGGTATTCCCACACCACCGCCAGCATCGCGCCGGTCTGAATCACGATCTCGAACACCTTGCCCTTCTCATCGTTGAAATCGAGGAGATCGCCGACGAGGATCAGATGACCGGTGCTGGAGATCGGCAGGAATTCGGTGAGCCCTTCGACGACGCCGAGTATCAGCGCCTTGAAAAAAAACAGGGGGTCCATGAGGCAGGCGCTATTCTACGCGACGATGAAGCGGTGATGGGTCATGAGTGATGGGTGATGAGTAAGAGCGCGGGTTGATCTGTTCGCCCATTACCCATTACCCATTGCTCATCACCGGTTCTATTCGTAGCGCAGCGCCTCGATGGGCAGCAGTCGCGAGGCCTTGCGCGCAGGATAGAAACCGAAGAACACGCCGATCGCGCCGGCGAAGCCTACCGCCAGAACGATGGCTTCGGGTTTCAGATCGATGCGCCATTCGGCGAAAAATCCGATCGCGTAGGAGCCGCCCACGCCGAGCGCGATGCCGAGCAGCCCGCCGATGATCGCGAGCGTCACCGCCTCGACCAGAAACTGCGACAGGATATCGCGCCCACGCGCACCGACCGCCATTCTCAAACCGATCTCCCGCGTGCGCTCGGTCACCGACACCAGCATGATGTTCATGATGCCGATGCCGCCCACCAGCAGCGAAACCGAAGCGACCGCCGCGAGCAGCAGCGTCATGACGCGGCTCGACTCTTCGCGCGCGCCCAGGACCTCCGACAGGTTGCGCAGCGTGAAATCATCATCCTGTCCCGCCTGCAGACGGTGTCTCTGGCGCAACAGTCGCCTGATCTCGCCTTCCGCCGCGGTCATGTCGGCATCCTCGCGGATCTTGATCGAAACCGAGCCCACGGAGCGCAATTTAGCGACATTGCCGCCGAGCACGCGGTTGCGTGCGGTAGAGATCGGCATCAGCATCACATCGTCCTGGTCCTGACCTCCCAAACTCTGCCCCTTGCGCTCCAGCACACCGATGACCTGCATCGGGACTTTACGCACGCGAACCACCTGGCCTACGGGATCGCCGTCGCCGAACAGGTTGCGTACGACCGTCTCACCCAGCAAAACGACCTTGGCCGAGCCCGTCAGATCGGCCGGCTCGAACCCCCTGCCCGCGGCGATCACCCAGTTGCGCGCTTCAAAATATTCCGGCGTGATGCCGTAAAACACCGTCGACCAATTGTTGTTCCCCGCCACCACCTGGCCGGTTCCGCGCAATGCGGGCGCCGCCGCCTGCACGCTTGAGATCTCACGCTGTATCGCGTAGGAGTCATCTTCGGTAAGCGAAGAGCGCGAGCCGGCGCCCATGCGCACCCCTCCCGAGGTCACCGAACCCGGCAACAGGATGATGAGATTGGAGCCCAGGCTCTTGATCTGCTCCTCCACGCGTGCCTGCGCGCCGGCGCCAATGGCGATCATGACGATCACCGCCGCGACACCGATGATGATGCCCAACATGGTCAGCGTGCTGCGCAGCTTGTTCACGCGGAGCGCGCGCAGCGCAATGCGGATGCCGGCGAGCCAGGTCACGCCGCCTGCCGTTCAAAGGACCGCAGCATCGCTTGCGCATCGGCCGGATGCGCCACCTGCTGATCGTCGACTACGCGGCCGTCGCGGAAGCTCACCACGCGGGAGGCAAACGACGCCACATCATGTTCGTGGGTCACGAGCACCACCGTCATCCCGTCGCGGTTCAGTTGCTGCAGCAGCCCCATTAGCTCGAAGCTCGTGCGGGTGTCGAGCGCCCCCGTGGGCTCGTCGGCAAGAATCAGCACCGGATCGTTCACCAGCGCGCGCGCAATCGCCACCCGCTGTTGCTGCCCGCCGGACAACTGCGCCGGGTGGTGGCCCGCGCGCTCCGCCAGCCCGACCGCGGCCAGCTTCGCCAGCGCCCGGCTGCGTCGCTCCGCCGCTGCGACGTGACTGTAAAGCAACGGCAGCTCGACGTTTTCCAGCGCGGAGGTGCGCGGCAGCAGGTTGAAATTCTGGAACACGAAACCGATTCTGCGGTTGCGTATCGCCGCAAGCGCATCGCCCGAAAGTTCCGAGACTTTGTCGTCCGCGAGGTAGTAATCGCCGGCGGTTGGTGAATCGAGGCAGCCCAGCAGGTTCATGAAGGTTGATTTGCCGGATCCGGACGGCCCCATCACCGCCACGAACTCGCCGGCGGCAATCTCGACGGACACCTGGTTCAGCGCGGCCACGGTGTAACTTTCCATGCGATACACCTTGGTCAGTTCGCGGGTGATGATCAGGGATTCAGCCATGGGAAAGCGGTGACTAAAAACCGAACCGCGGCCCGCCCGCCGGCTGCGCCTTGCCTTTACCGCCCTCCATGGTGCCGGTAATGAGCTGCATGCCTTCGGTCAGCTCGCCCGAAACCAGTTCGGTGGCAGTGCCGTCGGTCAAACCGGTACGCACGCTGATCGTCTTGGGCTTGCCCCGGGCATCGAGCACCCATAACCGCCCGCTGCTCACGCTGCCGCTCCTGCGCGATGTGCCCATCGCTTCATAGCGCGCGCGCTGCTCCGGAGTCAGCAACTCGGCAATGCGTGTGCGGGACTCGGCTCGCAACCGCTCGACTTGCTTGCGGCGCTCGGCCTGGTCTTCAGTGGTGAGCGCCCTGATCTTGTCCCGAGTGTCGTTGGAGACCGCCTCCACTCTTGCCTGCTGCTCCGCATTGAGATTGAGTTCTTTGGTCAACCGCTCGCGCGCGGCCTGGCCGGCCTGGGCGCCCCGGCCCTTGCCCGCCTTGTCTGGAAGGGGCGCGTCGGCCGATTGCTGAGCGCCGCTTGGAGCGTCGCCCGCTCCAGCGGGCCGGAAGCGCAGCGCGGCATTCGGTATCTTCAGCACGTTTTCGCGGGTATCCACTACGATGCGCACGTTGGCTGTCATTCCCGGGAACAGGCTCAAATCAGGATTAGCGGCACTGATGACGGCAATGTAGGTCACGACATTCTGCACCACTTGCGCCGCCTTGCGCACCTGCGACACCGTGCCGCGAAACGTTCTTCCGGGAAAGGAGTCCACGGTGAAGGATGCAGGCTGTCCCACGCCGATGCGCCCGACCTCCGCTTCGTCGATAGAGGTCTCGACCTGCATCTCGCGCAGATCCTGCGCGATCACGAAGAGTTCCGGCGCTTGCAGGCTCGCCGCCACGGTCTGGCCGGGCTCGACCGACTTCTTGACGACGATGCCGTCCACGGGGGCGCGAATTTCAGTGCGATCGAGATCCACCTTTGCCTGTGCCAGCTGCGATTCGCGCTGTTTGACCACCGCCTCGACGTTGCGCACCTGCGATTCGCCGACCGCGAGTTGCGCCTGTGCGATTTTCAACTGCTCCTGCGCGCCTTCAAAAACCGCCCGCGCCTTGTCGAGCGCCGCCCCTGAAACGAAATTCTTTTCGAACAGCGTCTTGTTACGCTGGAAATCGCGTTCGGCATCGGCCAGGTTGACCTTGGCGCGCGACACCTCGGCGCGCAGCGCCCCGACGTTGGCGAGCTGCGTCAGCACTGTGGCTCGCGTTGCCTCCAGATCCGCCATGGCCTGGTTGACGCGCAGCGCGAATGAATTCGGGTCGATACGCGCGATGAGCTGTCCCTTCGTTACCGGCGAGTTGTAATCGGCGTAAAGCGCCAGGATCTGTCCCGAAACCTGGGAGCCAACCTGCACCGACACCACCGGGTTAAGCGTGCCGGTGGCGGAAACCGCGGCCGTGATCGCGCCGCGCTCCACTTTCGCCAAGCGGTAGGCCAGCGCCGGCTTGAGCGAACCCCAGAGCGCGTACGCGCCGACGCCCCCCGCTGCGAGCAGCAGCAGGACTCCGCCAGCGTAGAAATAGCGTTTATTCATGGTTTGAGAAAGCCGCGCGCAACCGGCATTTTACAGGGCGCTTACGCAGCGCGCAGGCGGATATTTGTAACCAGAAGTTACGTCAACGGTCAACGGTGCGGGCGCGCATACAGAATGCGCGCGCTGTCTGTGCGGGAGCGCGCAAAGGAGGCGGTGTTCGGGCCGCGTTCGCGCGCAGCCGGCAAGGCGTGCGATATCAGTCCGCCGACACCGGAGTGAAAGGGGTCACGGGAGGCAGCGTGCGGCGCGGCGCGGGCTCGCCCAACATCTGCTTCGCTTCGACTTCCAGGGCCTTCAACAGCAACAGCGCGGCCAACGCGCCGCGCATCCTGAATTCGTCGCCGAGCGCTGTGGCGCGCCGGTTCAATTCTTCGGGCACCGGCGGCGCCTCCCTGCCCGCGGCCGCAGCCAGCATGGCCGATCTCAGATAAGCAAAGAGTAACGACACATCGCTTTCGCTGATGGCGCTCTTGAACGGGACCTCCGGATCGAGCCGGGCGAGCGGGTCTTTGTCGGCGGCGAACGCCGGGGCTTGCAGGCTCAGGCCGAGCAGCGCAGCAGCGAGGGTGCAGCGGAAACGCATATAAAGGGTCCTCCGGTTCAAGACCCGCAATCCGCAGTAACGT
>MERI01000165.1:12071-14863 GCA_001772005.1 Betaproteobacteria bacterium RIFCSPLOWO2_12_FULL_62_58
TTTCCCGCATGCCCTTGGCGAGCGCCTCGTCCTCCGACACGCCCTGCTTGGCGGCGTATTCGCGCACATCCTGAGTGATCTTCATCGAGCAGAAGTGAGGGCCGCACATCGAGCAGAAGTGCGCGAGCTTGGCGCCATCCTGCGGCAGCGTCTCGTCGTGAAACTGTTTCGCCTTGTCCGGATCGAGACCGAGATTGAACTGGTCCTCCCACCGGAACTCGAAGCGCGCCTTGCTGAGCGCATTGTCGCGGATCTGGGCGCCGGGATGACCCTTCGCGAGATCGGCGGCGTGCGCCGCGATCTTGTAGGCCATGATCCCGTCCTTGACGTCTTCCTTGTCCGGCAGCCCGAGATGTTCCTTGGGCGTGACATAACAGAGCATCGCGGTGCCGTACCAGCCGATCATCGCCGCGCCGATCGCGGAAGTGATGTGGTCGTAGCCGGGCGCGATATCGGTAGTGAGGGGCCCCAGCGTATAGAACGGCGCCTCGCGGCAGTACTTGAGCTGCAGATCCATGTTCTCCTTGATGAGCTGCATCGGCACGTGACCCGGACCCTCGATCATCACCTGCACATCGTGCCGCCACGCGATGTCGGTCAATTCGCCAAGCGTCTTCAACTCGGCGATCTGCGCCTCGTCGTTGGCGTCGTAGATCGAGCCGGGACGCAGCCCGTCGCCGAGTGAGAACGCGACATCGTAAGCCTTGAGAAGTTCGCAGATCTCTTCGAAGTGGGTATAGAGGAAGCTCTCCTTGTGGTGAGCGAGGCACCACTTCGCCAAGATCGAGCCGCCACGCGAGACGATGCCGGTCATGCGCCTGGCGGTGAGCGGAATGTAGGGCAGCCGCACGCCCGCGTGCACGGTAAAGTAGTCCACACCCTGCTCGCATTGCTCGATCAGCGTGTCGCGGTAAATTTCCCAGGTAAGCTCCTCCGCTTTTCCGTCGACCTTCTCCAGCGCCTGGTAGATCGGCACCGTGCCGATCGGCACCGGAGAATTGCGGATGATCCATTCGCGGGTCTCGTGAATGTGCTTGCCGGTCGACAAATCCATCACCGTGTCGCCGCCCCAGCGGATCGCCCAGGTCATTTTCTCGACTTCTTCCTGTATCCCTGAAGAAACCGCTGAATTGCCGATGTTGGCGTTGATCTTCACCAGGAAGTTGCGGCCGATGATCATCGGCTCGGTTTCGGGGTGATTGATGTTGGCGGGGATGATGGCGCGCCCCCGTGCTACCTCGTCGCGCACGAATTCGGGCGTAATGACCTTCTGGATCGCCGCGCCGAAATGCTCGCCGGGATGCTGCCGGGTCAGCAGCTCCGCCAGCCCTTCGCGCCGCTGATTCTCGCGGATGGCGATGAATTCCATCTCCGGGGTGATCATGCCGCGGCGGGCATAGTGCATCTGTGTGACGTTCATGCCCGGTCTGGCGCACCGCGGCTTCCGGACCAGATTAAAACGCAGTTGCGCGAGCTGCGGATCAGCGGCACGCTGTCGGCCAAAACGCGACGTAGGACCCGCCAGCTCGTCGGTATCCTCGCGTTCGAGAATCCACGCCGAACGAAGAGGCCCCAAACCGCGTCGGATATCTATATTCATCTTCACGTCCGTATACGGACCTGAAGTGTCGTAGACGAAAAGCGGGGGGTTCTTTTCAACGCCGAACGAGGCTGGCGTGTCCGATTGCGTGATCTCGCGCATCGGCACCTGGATGTCGTGACGGCTGCCCGCGACGTAGGCCTTGCGCGAGTTGGGCAGCGGTTTCACCGCCGCTTCGTCGACCCGCGCAGTGGCGTTGAGGAACTTGGGATTGGCGTTCATACTGGCACTCCTCGGGGCATGCAGGGCGGGGAGCGATGGTGGAGGAGTGCCGCACCACGCTTCCCTACGACGGCATTACCCGTATCAGGTTATTAGGGTTTATCTCACCCCGGTTCAGGATTCAGGAATCGGGATTCAGGATTCGGTTAAAACCCTTTTGGGACGGGCCTGCTGAATCCTTGATCCTCAATCCTCGATCCTGCCTCGAGGACCCCTAACGTGTAGAACCGGTCTCGAATCGAGATAGGTTCTGTGCTAACGCTAATCGAAATATGGGATAATTACAAGTCCCGTAACCCAATTTCCAGCCGCGGGAATAAGCCCCGATGACGTTGCAGATGGACTTTGAGCGTGCGCGCTTCAACATGGTCGAACAGCAAATCCGGCCCTGGGACGTGCTCGACCAGCAGGTGCTCGATCTGCTGTTCCGGATGCGGCGTGAAGACTATGTGCCCGAGCCCTACCGCGCGCTGGCGTTTGCCGACATGGAAATCCCGCTCGGCCACGGGGAAAAGATGCTCCAGCCCAAGCTCGAAGCGCGCATGCTGCAGGAGCTTGCGCTCAAGGACACCGACCAGATTCTGGAAGTCGGCACCGGCAGCGGCTACATGACCGCGCTGCTGGCGAGCCTGGGCGGGCATGTCTACAGCGTCGAGATCGTCCCCGAGTTCTCCGTTTCCGCCGCGGCCAAGCTCAGGGCGCACGGCATCGTGAACGTGACGCTTGAGATCGGCGATGCGGCCCGCGGCTGGGACAAGCACGCACCGTATGATGCCATCGTGCTGACCGGCTCGGTGCCGGTGCTGCCGGACGCGTTCCAGAAAAGCCTTAAACCCGGCGGACGGCTGATCGTGGTGGTCGGCGAGCCGCCGGTGATGGAAGCGCGGCTGATCACCTGCGTGTCGTCCGGCGTCTGCAACTCGGTCGGTCTGTTCGAAACCTGCATCGCGCCGCTCAAAAACGCCTTGCA
>MERI01000166.1 GCA_001772005.1 Betaproteobacteria bacterium RIFCSPLOWO2_12_FULL_62_58
CAGGAAGTTCTCGTCCATCATGAAGAAGGTGCGCACGTTCAGCCGCTGTTCAACGTTGCACATGATGTCGAACAACTGCTTTCCGGTGTCGTAGAAATTGACGAACCGGCCCTTGCCGCCGAAGAAAGCCGAGGTCGTGCAGAAGTTGCAGCCCATGCCAAAGAACGAGATACGGGCGCGGCGACGAACAGGACAAACAATTCTACTCGTTTCTCAATTCGCCAGACAGCACTTCTTGTACTTCTTTCCGCTCCCGCAGGGGCAGGGATCGTTGCGGCCGGCTTGAGCCGCTGCTTTCGTGTCCTCCGACCGTAGCGCACTCATGAATGCCGCCATGGGTACTCCCGAGCGCCGGGCTTGGGCCATGCGTTGCAGGTACGGGCCGCAGTGAGTGAAAAAGCGCTTGAATCCAGCGCATAAATGGTTCAAGCCCTCCTCGCCATCGGGGGCGTGCGCCAGACGGTCCTTGGGGCAGCCCCCATGGCATTGATAGAGCACCTCGCACTCGAGGCAGTAGCGCGGAAGCGCGTCGCGCTTGCGGTCTCCGAAGGCGCGCAGCCGGCTGCTTTCGAGCAGGGTCAGGAGCGGCGCTTCGCGCACGTTGCCCAGACGATGCTCGCCCGTCACGAAATGATCGCACTCGTAGACATCGCCGTTGTGCTCCAGGACCACGATATCGCCGCAGGTTTCGCGAAGAATGCACAGCGCGTGCGGGATCCCCAGAAAAGGCCGCGACGCCTCCTCGAAATTCTGGATGCCGATCCCCTCGATATCGTTCCGGATCCACTCGTTGAACACGGTGCACAGGAAAGTGCCGTAAGCCTCGGGCGGAACCGTTTCGGCGCTCACTCCTTCGCCGCGACGCTGCACGAGCGGCAGGAACTGCAGATATTCCACGCCGAGATCCCTGAAGAAACGGTAGACCGCGGTGGGGTGCCGGACATTGTGCTGATGAACCACGCACAGTACGTCGGTGGACACGCGGTGACGCTGTAACAGCCGGAAGGTCTGCATCACCTGCTTGTGCGTCGCTTTCTGCGACTTCGTCACGCGGTAGCGGTCGTGCAGCTCGCGCGGGCCGTCGATGCTCAACCCGACGTAAAAGCGTTCCTCCGCAAGGAACCTGCACCATGCTTCGTCGATCAGCGTGCCGTTCGTCTGTATGCCGTTGATAATCTCGCGCCCCGGAGGCTTGTGCTTGCGCTGCAACTCGACGATTCTTCGGAAAAAATCGATCCCCAGTACGGTCGGCTCGCCACCGTGCCACGAGAAGAGAACGGTTTCCTTGGGACAGGCTTCGATGTGTTGGGCGATATAGCTTTCGAGCAGGTCGTCCGCCATGCGAAACGAACCGGTCTGCGGATACAGGTCTTTTTTCTCGAGGTAATAGCAGTAACGGCAGTCGAGGTTGCAGACTGCGCCTATCGGTTTCGCGAGGACCTGGAATTCCCTTGTCGCTGTGGCCATGGCCGCCTTTCTTCGATCGCAAAAGCCCGAAGCCCTGTGACGCGAGAAATTGTGCCCCACGCCGCGAAGTCGCGCACCGGGTCTTAAGAAAGCCTGCGGTAAAGATGCGGGCTGATCGCGATCTCTCAACCACCCCGTCCGCGTCCCCTCACCCCCGCCCCTCTCCCGAGGGGAGAGGGGAGATTCGTGCGCCGAGGGCGTCTGATCAACGGCGTCCACCCCTCCTTGACAAGGAGGGGAGAAGATCAAATTTCCCTCCCTTCACGAGGAGAGGCGCCTACGCAGCAGGCGGGGTGGTATGGGCCAGTGTCGGGCAGATACCCAAAAGTTTCACTGATTCTTGCCGGCTGCGGCGAGCGTCTTCGCTTCGCGCTGCTGGATCGCCTCGTAGCGCGCGAGGAGCTTTTGGGCGCGCACCACCACCGGGATGTCGATCATCTTGCCGTCGATCTGAAACGATCCCCGTCCGGCCGCTGCTGCTTCCTTATCCATCTGAATCACCCTGCGCGCGTAGGCGACCTCTTCTTCGCTCGGTGTGTATTCCTCATTGACGATGGTGACCTGGCCGGGATGGATGCAGCCGGCGCCGTCGAAGCCGAAGCGGCGCGAGCGGCGCACCATCAGACGGAACTTGTCCCAGTCGCCGAACCCCGCCACCGAAGCGACGAAACCCAGCGGCATGACGCCGGCGGCGCGGGCGGCGATGATCATGCGCTGCTTGGGGTGAAGCAGCACCTCTTCGTCCGGCTGCATGTTGCAGTCGAGCGCAAAGTCTTCGCCGCCGATGTTCATTGCCACCACTCGCGGGCTCGCGCGCGGGATCTCGTCGATGCGGCCGAAAGCGTCGGCGGTCTCGATCATGGCGAGGAACCGGGTATGCCCGATCCGCATGCCGCGCTTGTCCTCGAGTTCGGACACCAATTCGTCCAGGAGCTTGACATGGGAACCGCTATCGATCTTGGTGCAGGCGATGCCGTCGACATCGGGGCAGATCGAGTGCTCGAGGTCGCGCACAGTGAGCGACAACGGCCGGTTGATGCGCACGACGACGTCCGCCCCGCCGCGCCGCACCCTGGCCGCGGCTTTCTCGACGAGCGTTCGGGCGCGCTCCTTCTCCGCCGGCGGCACGCTGTCTTCGAGATCGAGTTGGATCACGTCGGCGCCGCGCGTGTGCGCCTTGTCCACGTATTTGTCGACGTTGACGGGCACGTACATCAGCGAGCGCCACACCGGAAGTTCACGTGTCATCGTTGTTTCCTCCTGGGTAAACGGTAAACGGTAAACGGTGAGCGGAATAAATTTCCGTCCCGAGCGGTTTGCTCACTGCTCACTGCTCACTGCTCACTGCTCACTGCTCACTGCTCACTGCTCACTGCTCACTGCTCACTGCTCACTGCCCACTGCTCACTGCTCACTGCCCACTGCTCACTGCCCACCGGCTTGCGCCGCCTTCTTGCGCTGCGGCCCCTGGTAAATCACATCCTGCGCCGCGAGGCGCGCCAGTTCGTCCTTGCTGAGACCGATCCCGCACAGGATCTCGGCATTATGCTCGCCCAGCTTCGGCGCCGGCGTGCGGATCGCGCCCGGCGTGCCGGAGAGACGCGGCACCACGCAGTGCATCGGAACCGCGCCCATCTCGTCGTCCGGGTATTCGACCACCATCTCGCGCGCGATGACATGCGGGTCCTCGATGATCTGCGAGATATCGTAGATCGGGCCCACCGTGACTTCGTTGCGGTCGAAGAACTCGAGGTTTTCCCTGAGCGTCATGCCGCCGATGAACGCGCCGATGATGGCGTCAAGCTCTGCGGCGTGTCGCACGCGTTCGGCGTTGGTCTGGTAGCGCGGGTTGTCGATGAGATCGGGCCGCCCGATCACGCGGAACAGGCGCTCGGTCATGGCCTGCGTGGAGGCCGACATGCATACCCACTTTTCGTCCCGCGTCCGGTAGGCGTTGCGCGGCGCCGCGGTGGTCGAGCGGCTGCCGGTGCGCGGGCGCGCTTTGCCGCTCGTCTTGTAGCTCGCCGCCTGCGGCCCCATGCATGAGAACAGCGGCTCGAGCAGGGGCAGATCGATAACCTGTCCTTGGCCGCCGCTTACTTCGACATGGCGCAGCGCGACCAGGGTGGCATAGGCGCCGTAGATGCCGGCGGTGCAGTCGGCAAGTTGCATCGGCGGCAGCACCGGCTCGCGGTCGGCAAAGCCGTTCATCGCTGCAAAACCCGACATGCCTTCGGCGAGCGTGCCGAACCCGGGCTTGTGTTTGTATGGCCCGGTCTGGCCCCAGCCCGACACCCGCACGATGACGAGCCGGGGGTTGCGCGCGAGCAGCACGTCGGGACCGAGGCCCATTTTTTCGAGCGTGCCGGGGCGGAAGTTCTCGACGAAGACGCCGGCGGCGGCAACCAGTTTGAGCAGCAGGTCGATGCCTTCGGATTTGCGCAAATTGATGCAGACGCTTTTCTTGTTGCGCGCATACACCTTCCAGTTGGCGGCGATGCCGCCCACCAGCCAGTCGCGCAGCGGATCGCCTTCGGGTGTCTCGATCTTGACCACTTCTGCGCCGAAATCGGCCAGCAGCAAGCTCACCATATTGCCGGCAACGACGCGCGAGAGATCCAGCACGCGCACGCCGTCGAGCGGGCACTTTGCGTTTTGATCGAACTGCTTCATTCGGGTTTGATGTTGGCGTCGCGCGCGGCCGCGCATTCAGCGCGGTTCGGCGCCGGCGGAGAGCTGCTTTTCGATCGATCGCGTCTCGTTCCTGAGCAGCGCGGCGAGTTCAGCGACACGCTTTTCGTTCATGCGGCTCGAGATCGCCGATACCGAGAGCGCCGCGAACGGAACGCCGCCTCGGTTGTGCAATGCCTGGCCGATCGAGCGCACACCGGCCAGCGACGGCGTCTCCCGCACGGCATAACCGAGCTTTTGCGCTTTCTTGACCTGCGCGAGCAGGCTGTTGGATGTCAGCCCGTACTCGGGCAGGCGCGGCGCGTTGCTGGAGATGATGTGGCGAATATCCTCGTCCGGCAGCGCAGCGAGGATCGCGACACTCCCAATGCCGACGCCGAGCGGCCGGCGCATACCGATTTCGAGCGTGAAGGTCTTGATCGGAAAGGCGCCCTCGTGCCGATCGAGGCACACCGCGTCAAGCCCGCTGCGCTGGGTGAGAAAAACGGTGTCGCCGGTCGCCTCCGCGATGCGCGTGAGCGCGGGGTGGCAGATCTCGCGCAAGTTGAAGCGCGGGCCGGCGGTCAACCCCAGCTCGAACACCATCGGCCCGAGGAAATAACGGTGTGTGTCCGGATCCTGCTGCACCATGTCCTCCGCCGCCAGGCACTTGAGCATGCGGTGCACGGTCGGCCGCTGCAGCCCCGTGCGGGTGGCGAGATCGAGCAGGCGCGAGCCGGTGCGGTTATGCGCGGCGATCTCGCGCAGCAGCGACAACGCGCGCTCTATGCTTTGCGTGCCGGACAGTTTGCCGGACGCCGAGTTGGTTTTTCTGGACATGGCGAAAGTCCGAATCGTGAGATCGGTACATCATTATGCCACTGACGCTGCGCTGGCGAAAGATCTCCCTTTATGCTATCGTGATGCCCGGTTTTTCTCTGGTTGTCTGGCCCGATAGTCCATATTACGGGCCCAGTTCCACGCCCCCGGCCGCCTCCAGGGAGCCCGCTTTGAAGGAGCGCTGCACCATGACCGATCGATCTTCCGGAATCAACACTCGACCTGCTTCCGCCGGCGCGCGGCTGCGCACGGCGCTCACCGAGGAAAAACCGCTGCAGGTGATCGGCACGATCAACGCCTATCACGCGCGCTTGGCCGAGCGCGTCGGTTACCGCGCGATCTACCTCTCGGGCGGGGGCGTGGCGGCGGGCTCGCTCGGGGTGCCCGACCTTGGCATCAGCGGACTGGATGACGTGCTCACCGACGTGCGTCGCATTACCGACGCGTCTTCGCTGCCGCTGCTGGTGGACGTGGACACGGGATTTGGCTCGGGCGCCTTCAACATCGCCCGCACCGTGAAGTCGCTGATCAAGTTCGGCGCGGCGGCGATGCATATCGAGGACCAGGTCGCCGCCAAACGCTGCGGCCATCGTCCCAATAAGGCGCTCGTGACGCAGCAGGAGATGGTGGATCGCATCAAGGCCGCGGTCGATGCGAAAACCGATCCCGCTTTCGTGGTGATGGCGCGCACCGACGCGCTTGCGGTGGAGGGGCTTCAGGCGGCGATCGACCGCGCCTGCGCCTGCGTCGAAGCGGGCGCCGACATGATCTTCCCGGAGGCGATCACCGAACTGGCGATGTACAGGAAGTTCGCCGACGCCGTCAAAGTACCGCTTCTCGCCAACATCACCGAGTTCGGCAAAACACCGCTGTTCACGGTGGACGAGTTGCGCGGGGCCAACGTCGCGCTCGCGCTCTATCCGCTCTCTGCATTCCGTGCGATGAACGCGGCCGCACTGCGTGTTTACCAGGCGGTGCGCAAGGAAGGCACGCAGAAGGGCGTGGTGGAACTGATGCAGACCCGCGACGATCTTTACGCTTTCCTCGATTATCACGCCTACGAGCGCAAGCTCGACGAGTTATTCGCGCGGGACAAACAACCCAAAAACTAAGTGAGCGGTGAGCGGTAAACAGTAGTATAGAACCGGCTCTTCTCCGTCTGCCGGAAGCGCATTGTCGGGAGGGGGTGTCAGCATATAAACTGTACCATCTTTTCCCGGCCTCCGGCTTATGCAGCTGTTCACCATCGGCGTCAACCACCAGACCGCTCCGCTTGCGCTGCGCGAGCAGGTGGTGTTTCACGCCGACATTGTTACGCAGGCGCTGCGCGATCTCGTCGACCGCTGGCCGGTCAAGGAAGCGGCGATCATTTCGACCTGCAACCGCACCGAGGTCTATTGCGCGACGGCCGAACCGCACGCAGCCGTGGACTGGCTCGCCGGTTACCATCATCTTCGGCCGCAGCAAATCGAGCCTTATCTTTACCAGTTGCCGCGGGAACAGGCGGTGAAGCACGCGTTCCGCGTCGCGAGCGGCCTCGATTCGATGGTGCTGGGCGAGCCGCAGATTCTCGGCCAGTTCAAGGATGCGGTGCGCACGGCGCAGGCCGCGGGCACGCTGGGCTGGCTGCTCAACAAGCTTTTTCAGCGCACGTTTTCGGTGGCCAAGACGGTGCGCAGCGAGACCGATATCGGCGCGAGCACCGTGTCGATGGCTTCCGCCGCGGTGCAGCTCGCCGAGCATATCTATCCCAGCATCGCGGATCAGAACGTGCTGTTCATCGGCGCCGGCGAGATGGTCGAGCTCACCGCGGCGCACTTTGCCGCCCACCATCCGCGGCGCATGACCTTTGCCAATCGCACGCCGGAACGCGCGCAGCAGCTTGCCGAGCGCTTCCTCGGCCGGACGATCACGTTGAACGACCTTTCGACGCAACTCGCCGTGCACGACATTGTGGTCGCCTGTACGGCAAGCCCGCTGCCGATCATCGGCAAGGGCCTCATCGAGAGCGCGTTGAGAGCGCGCAAGCACCGCCCGATGCTGATGTTCGATCTCGCCGTGCCGCGCGACGTCGAGGGCGAGGTCGGCAAGCTCGACGACGTGTTTCTTTACACCGTCGACGATCTCGGCAAGATCGCGCGCGACGGCATGGACGTGCGCCAGAACGCCGTCACGCAGGCCGAGGTGATCATCGAGAACCAGGTGACCGATTTCATGCACTGGCTCGACAACCGGGAGCTCGTGCCGACGATCCGCGCGCTGCGCGATACCGCCGAGCGCTCGCGCCGCCACGAACTCGAGCGCGCGCTGAGACGGCTCGGCCGGGGCGACGACCCGCAGCGGGTGATCGAGCAGCTCTCCCGCGCACTGACCAACAAGTTCCTGCACGCACCGACACACGCGCTCAATCATGTCGAGGCCGAGGAGCGCGAAGAGTTCGCCGCGCTGTTGACCCGGCTCTACCAGATCAAGAGCCCGGAATGAAGCAAAGCATCGCCGCGAAGCTCGCGCAGCTTTCCCGCCGTCTCGAAGAGCTGAATCAACTGCTGTCCTCGGAGACCGCCACTGCCGACCTCGACAACTACCGCAAGCTCACGCGCGAGCACGCCGAGATCGCGCCGGTGGTCGAACTGTATCAGGCGTACCGCAGCGGCGAGGACGACGTCAGGACGGCGCAGGAAATGGCGGGCGATCCGGCGATGCGCGATTTTGCCGAATCGGAGATTCTCGAAACGCGCGAGCGTCTCGGGAAAATCGAGGCCGAGCTGCAGACCCGGCTGCTGCCCAGGGACCCCAACGACGAGCGCAATATCTTCGTCGAGGTCCGCGCCGGCACCGGCGGCGACGAGTCCGCCCTGTTCGCCGGCGAGCTGTTCCGCATGTATGCGCGTTTCGCCGAGCGCAACGGCTGGCAGGTCGAACTGATTTCGCAGAGCCCCGCCGAGATCGGCGGCTACAAGGAGATCATCGTCAAGATCGTCGGCCGCGGCGCCTACTCCAGGCTCAAGTTCGAGTCCGGCGGCCACCGCGTGCAGCGCGTGCCGGTGACCGAAACCCAGGGCCGCATCCACACCTCGGCTTGCACGGTGGCGGTGATGCCGGAAGCCGACGAAATCGCCGACGTGGTGTTGAATCCATCGGAATTGCGCATCGATACCTTTCGCGCTTCCGGCGCCGGCGGGCAGCACGTCAACAAGACCGATTCCGCGATCCGCGTCACCCATCTTCCGACCGGGATCGTGGTCGAGTGCCAGGACGACCGCTCGCAGCACAAGAACAAGGCGCGCGCGTTGTCGGTGCTCGCGGCGCGCATCAAGGACAAGCAGATCCGCGAGCAGCAGGCGAAGACGGCGGCCACCCGCAAATCGCTGGTCGGCAGCGGCGACCGCTCCGAACGCATTCGCACCTATAATTTCCCCCAGGGCCGCGTCACCGATCACCGCATCAATCTCACGCTTTACAAGATCGCGCAGATCATGGACGGCGACCTCGACGATCTCACCGGCGCGCTGGCCGCCGAGCACCAGGCTGAGCAACTCGCGCAGCTCGGTGAGGAAGTGGCGGCGTAACCGTCCCGTTCGGCGCCGGTGCCGGGCATTACCCACTGCCATGCCCGTAACCATTGGACATGCGCTTCGCGACGCCCGGAAAAAAATCGACGCTCTGGACGCACGCGTGCTGCTGTGTCATGTGATAAAGCGCGACACGGCGTATCTGATTGCACATGGCGATGCGCCGCTCGGCTGCGACGACCAGCGCGCGTTTGACGCGCTCATCGCGCGCCGCGTTGCCGGGGAGCCGATCGCCTACATTACCGGCAGACGCGAGTTCTTCGGGCTCGACTTCAAGGTGTCGCCGGCGGTGCTGATCCCGCGGCCGGAGACGGAATTGCTGGTCGAGCTCGCGCTTGAACGCATCCCGCGGGACAAATCTTGCAGCGTGCTCGATCTCGGCACCGGCAGCGGCTGCATGGCGGTCAGCATCGCCCGGCACCGCCCGCTGGCGCGCGTGATGGCCACCGATATTTCGTCCGATGCGCTTGCCCTCGCCCGGGAAAATGCGCGCGCGCTGGATGTCCACAATATCGAGTGTGCCGTGGGCGACTGGTTCGGCGGCGTGGATGACCGGTCTTTCGATCTCATCGTGTCCAACCCGCCATATGTCGCGGACGGCGATCCGCATCTCACTCTAGGCGACGTGCGCTTTGAACCGCGCGCGGCGCTCGTCGCGGGCGCCGATGGGCTGGATTGCATTCGCGGCATCGTCGCGCACGGGGCTTCACATCTTGCGCCGGGGGGCTGGCTGATGTTCGAACATGGCCACGATCAAGCGGCCCGCTGCCGGAAGTTGTTGAGCAGGGCAGGTTTCGCGGCCGTCTTTTCACGCCGCGATGTCGCCGGCATCGAACGCGTGAGCGGGGGCAGGGCGCCGGACTTGGACTCGCGGAAAGAAGGAGGATCGGTAACCAGCCGCGAGTCACCAGGAGTCTGTCGGACTTGAATCCGACAGACTCCTTTGGCAAAACCGCCTTCTGGAAAACGGCAGAAAATAATCAAAGAACCGACATGCATCGCAGCATGGCCCCCACTTTGCACACGAAAAGGCGTCTTCTCGGAATTCATCCTCGGAGATTCTTGGGCGGTTTTGCATTAGGAGTTTGCCGGGGCCAAGTCCGACAAACTCCTAGGGAGTCGTCGGATCGAACGGCGAGGTCTAAAATGGCGCCATCCCGCACCTGATGCAGGTATCAAACGAGGACCGTAATCCCATGAAACTCGCTTTCATTGTCCACAACGAACTCATCACTCCGCGCGTGATGCAACTTTTCAAAGCCGGGGGCATCGATTATTACACGCGCTGGGAACACGTCACGGGAAAGGGCCACGGCACTGAACCGCATCTCGGCGCGGGCAGTTTTGGCAGCATGAACACCGTTTTCATGATCGCTTTCGAGGAAGAGGCCCCGCTTGAAGCGCTGATTCACGGGGTTACCGCGGCCAACACGGAGGTCAAGCGACCCGACGACAAGATCCGGCTGTTCCAGGTCCCGCTTGAGCGCATCGTGTAGCGGATGACTGAATCCACTGTCCCGCTGCGTGTGCCCTTGTTCCGCGGCGAGCGGCGCCTGCGCATGGCGTTGGTCGGCATGCCGAACGCCGGCAAGAGCACGCTGTTCAACGCCGTGTCGAGCACAGCACCGCATACCGGAGAGCTGGCTGGCACCCACCGCGCCTACGGCGAATGCACCGTTCAGATCGGCTTCGACGAGGCGAGCGTGATCGACTTGCCGAGCATCCGCTCGCTGCATCACGTGGCACGGGACGATCTGGTCGCCTTGAAATATCTGCTGTGGGGTGACGAGCGTCCGCCGGTATCGGTGCACGAACCAGGAGGCCCTCCAGCGCCTTTCGCACCGCCCGACCTGATCGTTCAAGTGGTCGATGCCACCCGCCTCGAAAGCCATCTGGAACTCACGCTGGAACTCATCCAACTGGGCCGGCCCCTGGTGATCGCGCTGAATATGATGGACGAAGCCTGGCGGAAGGGTCTGCACATCAACGTCAGGGCCTTGAACAAGCTGTTGGGCGTGCCGCTGGTGCCCACCGTCGCACTGATGGGTCAGGGCATCTCGCGGCTGTTCACTACTGCAGTGGATGCGGTGCGGGGAGCCGCCGGTCCGCTGCCGCAGCCGGCCAGCAAACATATCTGTGAGAGTCTCCAGCCATTGAGTCAGGCGCTGGACCGGCCGGAGATATACGCGGCGTTCCACGTGCCGCACCCGTTGCTCCTTATGCAGTTCGCGGCGGGCGACCCTTATTTCCAGGATGAACTGCGCCAGCACTTCCCGCAACTGCTGCCGGAATTAGAGCAATTGCGCAGGGAGGCTGAAGAGAAACTCCCGCGGCCGCTGGAAGAAGAATTACATGCCGACCGCCATCACCGTGCCGCCACGCTGTTCGAGGCCGCCACGCGCATGGGCGCCCCGCACGAGGGCCGCGGGTGGCGTTACTGGCTCGACGATCTGTTCCTGCATCCGCAGTGGGGCCTGATCGGCAGCCTGGCGGTGTTTGCCGCCGTGCTGTTCGTGGTGTTCGAGGTCAGCACCCGGATCGATTCGGTGACCGCGGCACGCCTGATCGATGCGGTCGCCAACTGGCAGCCGCATTCGACCGGCGGCGTCATCGGCCGTGCGGTAGTGGACGGCCTGATCGGCTTGATCGGCATCGTCGTGCCCTACATGATTCCGCTGGTGCTGTTGCTGGTGGCGCTGGAAGAGGCCGGCGTGATGCAGCGCATCGCCTTTGTCGTCGACCGCGGCTTTCACCAAATCGGCCTGCACGGGGGCGTCGCCGTGCCCTTCCTGACGGGCCTCGGCTGCAATGTCCCGGCCATCTCAGGCGCGGCGAAGGTCACCCGCGGTCGCGAGCGAGTCATCGCCTCGGTGCTGATTACCTTCGTTCCCTGTTCGGCGCGTTCCGCCATCATCCTCGCCTTGGCCGGCAAGTACCTCGGCGGCGCCGGCGTGTTCGCCATTTTCGTGCTGACGACTGTCGTGATCGCGGTGATGGGTCGGCTGCTGGCGCGGCATCGTCGTGATCTCGGTCCCGGCCAGGTGCAGGAAATCCCGCCCTATGCGCTGCCGAGATGGCGCACATTGTTTTCCGAAACCTGGGCGCGGACCCGTGACATTCTCACCATCGTCACCCCGCTATTGGTCGGCGGCAGCGTGTTACTTGCACTGCTCAACCATGTCGGCGCCGATGCGGTGATCAACACCTTGTTCACGCCGGTTACGTCGTGGTGGCTGGGCCTGCCGGCGGTACTCGGCGTGCCGATCCTGTTCGGCATCCTGCGCAAGGAACTGTCGCTGCTGATGGTCTACCAGGCGCTCGGGACGTTCGAGGTCGGCGCCCTGCTGGATTGGGTGCAGATCATGACCTTCCTGCTGTTCCTGACCTTCTACATCCCCTGTATCTCAACTTTTGCAGTCATGCTCAAGACGGTCGGCCGCAGGGAAGCGCTGTTTTCGGTGTCGCTGTCGGTAGGTGTTGCGCTGCTGGTGAGCGGGGTGGTGCGGTTGTTCCTGGAAGGAGTGCGACTGGTTGCGGCGTGATCGACCCCAATCACGGCATTGGAAAGCTGGCTCCGACGGGAATCCAGAAAACTCAGGCAGTTACTGGATCGCCGCTGGTGGGGGACAACGTGTTCAGAGATTTCCCAACTCCTCGCCCGCCACTTTTGACTTGACGCCGGCCACTGGAAAACGCTAAACTAATACCCGACAACATTAGTCAGGTATAGGAGAAAGCATGAGCGTTCAAGACGTTATCAAAGATCAGGTGAGCAAGAATCGGGTCGTGCTCTACATGAAAGGCTCGCCCGACTTCCCGCAATGCGGCTTTTCCGCTAACGCCGTCGGCATTCTCCGCGCGTGTGGCGTGGAAGGATTTTTCTCGGTCAACGTGCTTGAGAACCCCGAAATTCGCGACGGCATCAAGCAATACGCCAATTGGCCGACCATCCCGCAGCTTTACGTGAACGGTGAATTCGTCGGCGGCTCGGACATCATGGTCGAGATGTATCAGAGCGGCGAGCTGCAGAAGATGCTGGAGAAAACGACCGCCTGAATCGCTTCACGCAGTTTCATTCCAGCGGGCCGGCCCAGTGCCGGCCCGCTTGCTTTCCGCTACGCGAACCACTTCGCGTGGGCATACTGGACGAGAAGAATCAGCGCCATGATGAACAGCGCGCGCTTGAGCCACTGCCGATAGGTCGGGGCGTCGATGCGGCTGCGGATACGCACGCCGTGGAGCACGGTGATCGTCGCGACGACCGCCAGCGGCAGCGTGACGAGCCACTGCGTGAGACTCACGCCGCCGGCCGACGCCAGGATCGCGAATTGGGTCGTCTTGCCCATGAAGAAACAAATGTTGAGCGCCTGCACCAGCGCTGCCGGCGTTAGCCCCAGTCCCAGATAGTAGATGATGAGCAATGGCGCCGCGACGTTGGCAGTGCCTTCCGACATGCCCGCCGCGGTGCCGAAAAGCGCGCCGAACAGTTTCTTCCACCGGCGCATGAGCGGCCAATCGGTCCGGCCGAAACGATCGAGGTTGAGGTAGGCGAATATCATCGCCGCGAGCAGCAGCGAATACGGGAACTGCGGCGCGGCGATGAACAGCCGCGTGCCTATCGCAGCGCCAAGCAGCATGAAGAACGGCATCATCCAGAATTCCGCAAGCACTTGCCTCAACGATCCGCTTTTGACGATGTTGGCGGTGACCGTGGCGAGGCATGGCAGCAACACGAGAATGACGGCGCTGCGCATGTCGGTGGTGAGCGCGATGAGCGGTGTGGCGACAATCGGGAAACCGAGCCCGAGCGCCCCTTGCACGAACCCCGCCAGCGCCATCACAACCGCCACCCACAGCAGTACCCCAAGCGACAGAGACTCGAATCCCGGCATGAATGTTGTTTTGCCCGGCGGCGCGAGCGCGCAGTTTAGCAGATAATCCGCAGCACTCGCGGCCGGGAAATTGAACGACGGCAAGCGTCGTGTCAACATACGGTTTCGCAATCCATCCTTGCGTGACAGGCCAACAAATGAATGTCGTCCCCGCGCAGGCGGGGACCCATAGTGAGCCACCACCATGGCTGGAAGCGCAGCATGGATTGCCGTTTCCACGGGAATGACATGGTGTCATTACTCCTGTCAACTCCATATGCAAGGATTAATGAGGATCCGGGATGCAGTCCACGAACTTGCTTTTCATCATGTCCGACGAGCACAACAAGCGCGTGCTCGGGTCCTACGGGCACCCTACGATCGAGACCCCAAACCTCGACCGTTTGGCAGCGCGCGGCACGCGTTTTTCCGACGCCTATACCAATTGCCCGATCTGCGTGCCGGCGCGCGCCTCCTTCGCCACCGGCCAGTACGTGCATGCTATTCGTTACTGGGACAACGCCATCGCTTACGACGGGCGCGTGCCGAGCTGGGGCCACCGGCTGATGGCGCAGGGCCACCGCGTCACTTCGATCGGCAAGTTGCATTACGCTGATTCCGATGCGAAGCGCAACGGGTTCGACGAGGAAATCCTGCCGCTGCATATCGTGAATGGCATGGGTGATCTTCTCGGACTCATCCGCGACGAGCTGCCGCGGCGTGCCGGCTCGGTTAGACTCGGACCCGAAGCCGGGCGCGGCGAGTCCGAATACACGCATTACGACCGCTCGATTGCCGACGAGACGGTACGCTGGCTGAAGAAAAAGGCACCGAAGGACGGCGAAAGGCCCTGGGCGCTCTACGTCGGCTTCGTCTCGCCCCATTTTCCATTGATCGCGCCCCCCGAGTTCTACGATCTCTATCCCGAGGACCGGGTGCCGTGGCCCGACATGTACGAGCACGCAAAGCGCCCGCGTCATCCTTTCATCGACGCGATGCGTAAATGCCTGTGCTTCGATGAAGCGTTCGATGCTCCGATGGTGAGACGCGCGATCGCCGCCTACATGGGGCTGGTGTCCTTCCTCGATGACAATATCGGCAAGATTCTGCGCGCACTGGACGAAACCGGACTCGCGCGCAACACCCGCGTCATCTACTCGTCCGATCACGGCGACAACCTCGGCACGCGCGGCATGTGGGGCAAGTCGACCATGTACGAGGAATCGGCCGGGATTCCGCTGATCGCGGCCGGGCCGGAAGTCCCCAAGGGCAACGTGTGTGCAACGCCGGTGTCGCTGGTCGACGCTTTCCCCGCTTTCATCCAGGGGCTGGGCGCGCGTCCCGATCCGCAGGATGCGCGGCTGCCCGGGCATTCGCTGCTCGACATCGCGCAGGGCTACGTGCCGCAACGCACGATTCTGTCCGAGTATCACGCCGCCGGTGCGCCGTGCGGTTCCTACATGATCCGCCACGGCAAGTACAAGTACATCCACTATGTCGGACTGCCGCCGATGCTGTTCGATCTCGAGGCCGATCCATACGAGCGTGCGGACCTCGGCCGCGATCCCGGTTACCAACGGGTCATCACCGAATGCGAAACGACGTTGCGCAAGGTCGTCGATCCGGAAGCGGTCGACACGCTTGCCAAGGCCGACCAGCAGGCCCACATCGAGAAACACGGCGGTAAGGAGGCGATCCTGAAACGCGGCACTTTCCGCTATTCGCCGCCGCCGGGCGCCAAGGCGTCTTATTATTGAGGTAGTTCAGCATTCTTGCTGCTCGTCGTTTCCGCCCCCGACTAAGGCATTCGGGGGCAGGCTTCGGCGGGAACCTGGATGCGCATGGCAATACTGAAATACTGTCGTTCCCGAGTAGGCGGGAACCTATAGGGCGTCTATCGGAGGCTGTGCCGGTGGGATCCTCGTACGTGAATGCAAAGGTACGACGAATGTCTCGATCGCTTCGGCACGCGATTTGTGTGTTGCTGGCGGGCTTACTCGTGCTGGTAACGGGTGTGGCCGCTCCTGCCACCTACCCCGACAAACCCCTCCGCTTCCTCGTCGCGTCTCCGCCCGGCGGCTCGCCCGACATCCTCGCGCGCATTGTCGCCGCGCGGCTCACCGACCAGATGAAACAGCAGGTGGTCGTGGACAACCGAGCGGGCGCGAGCGGCATCATCGGCGTCGAGATCGCCAGGCGTGCTGCGCCCGACGGTTACACGCTGCTGCTCGTGACCTCGACCAACTTCGCGTCGTTGCCGGCGCTCGCGAAATCGCTGCCGTACGATGCGGAGAAGGACTTCATTTCGCTGTCGCGCATCGCGTGGGTGGCGAATGTCGTGACGGTCAACCCGAAACTTGGCGTGAACAGCGTCGCCGACCTCGTGCGGATCGCAAAGGAGCGCCCCGGGCAGCTCAACTACGGATCGGCGGGGAACGGCTCGCCTGCGCATCTCGCCGGCGCGATGTTGGACGTGCTGGCCGGCATAAAGACGCAGCACGTGCCGTACAAAGGCGCGGCGCTGGCGATGACGGATGTGATCGCCGGGCAGATCCAGATTCTCATCACCTCGCCGCTCGTCGCCATGCCGCACGGCCGCGCCGGGCGCGTGAAAGTCATCGCCACCACTGCGGCGAAGCGCGACCCGCTGCTGCCGGAGTTGCCGGCCGTTGCCGAGACGATTCCCGGTTACGAGATCGTGCAGTGGTGGGGCATTGCCGTGCCCGCGCTGACGCCGCAGGCGATCATCAAGCGGCTGCACACCGAGATCGTGACGGCGCTCAACGTCCGCGACGTGCGCGAGGCGATGAACAGGAACGGGGCAACGCCGCACCCCGAATCGCCGGCGGAGTTCGCAGCTTTCATCAAGGCCGAACGCGAACGCATCGGCAGGATCGGGAAGCAAGGCGGCATCACACTGGACTGATGCCGCTTTGCGGAAAGGCATGAACGCAAAGGACGCCAAGGTGCGCGAAGGACTCGAAGAAAAACGATGAAACAGGATGTATCCTGGATGCAGCGTTGCTTGCCAGCACAAATGAAATGCCCTAGCATGGGATCAACTCCGAACGGAAAGAAGAGGCGCCGTGGCCGAGACGCGATGGCGTATCGGACGGACGCAGTTTGATCGCTGGCGAACTCGGTTGATGCTGGACTCGACACCCGAACTGAGGCTATCAGAGAAATGCCGCAAACCGAAATGGCTGTGCTGTTCGCGGACATCGCGGGCAGCACCAAGTTGTACGATACGTTGGGCGACGCCCAGGCCAAGACGCTGATCGACGAGTGCCTTGGCATCATGCGGGGCGTCGTAGCGCGCTATGCCGGCCGCGTCATCAAGACCATCGGCGACGAGGTCATGTGCGTCTTGCCGGACGCCGATAGCGGGCACCTTGCCGCCACCGACATGCAGCTCAAGGTAGCGGCCCTGCCCGCGGTCTCCAACGTCAAACGCGCGATCCGGGTCGGTTTTCATGTCGGTCCGGTGATCGAGGAAAGCAGCGACGTCTTCGGCGACACCGTCAATATGGCGGCGCGCATGGCAGGATTCGCCAAGGGCATGCAGATCATCACTACCCTGGCGACGGTCGAGCGGCTGTCGCCGGCGTTGCGGGGTTCGACCCGGAAAATCGCGGCGCTGTCGGTCAAGGGCAAGGGCGATGATATCGAGGTCTGCGAAGTCATTTGGCAAGCAGGCGAAGATCTTACGATGGCCACGGCATCCATCACGCCGGCGTTGACGCAGACTAAACTCCACCTTACCCATGGCGCCAGCGAACTGGTGCTGGAGCAGGCGAACGCCGCCGTGTTGCTCGGCCGCGACGCCGGTTGCCAGATCGTCCTGGCGGATCGCAAGGCGTCGCGCGTGCATGCGCGGATCGAGCGCCGGCGCGACAAATTCGTTCTGGTCGATCAGAGCAGCAACGGCACCTTCGTCACCTTCGCCGGCGAAGCCGAAATCACGCTGCGACGCGAGGAGGTGATGCTGCGTGGCCAGGGACGGATCGCGTTCGGCCACAGCATCCGCGAATCTAGCGGTGAAACTGTGGAATTTACAGTGCGCGGCTGACCCCCGATTGAACCGGTGAGCCGCGGAACCGGCGGCAACCGGGGTGCGTTGTTCGCGGTCACATCACAGTCTTCGCCGCGCCGGCCTTGAGCAAGGCCTTGCTGCGCGATTCCGGCGCGTTCAACAACCCCGCCGGCGGGGCGGTCTCCAGTTTGGTCCGCACCGCTGCCTCTGCGCAGGCGCCGGAGAAGCTCACGTTGACATCGGCGCCGCTCGCTCCAGCCAGCGCAAAGCAATTCTGCCCGAGCTTGGTATTCAGCGGTTTGAGCACGGCTTCCTGGACGATGTCCGTAGCGCTGCCTTCAGGCAGCTGCAATTGGAACTTGCCCGAGTCGGCCATGAGTTGCACATCCAGCACCTGGCGGATGCCGCGCAGCTCGCGCAGCAACAGCCGCGCGCTCCGGACATCCGGCAACCCTGCGACGTTGAGGTTGATCTTCTGAGCGCTGAAATTGAAGTGCTGCAGGAAAAAGTTCTTGGAGAATTCATCGCCGACCGCCTTGCCAATCTCGGCGAGGGCCTGGTCCTCGGTAGCCCAGCTCTGCGCCTTGGGGCTGATGGTATTGAGATAGATTTCCTCGCCGCTCGCCTTGTCGATCGCTTTGACGGTCCATGAAGTCAGGACGGTCTTGGTGATAGTGAGGCCGGACGCCGCAAGCTTGGCCGAGAGCTGTTTGACCTTGACTTCGCCCTGGATCTGAAAGTCGGCCGTCCTGGCGTTCGGCCCGGTCGTCGCTTCGCCTTCGGCTGACCAGACGCGGAAACCGAAAGACTTGATCCTCTCCTTGATCACGTTCTCGGCAAGCTGCGATCGCGCGGGGGGCATGGCCTGCGCGGTATCGGCGTTGCGGATCGCCATCACGATCGAGATTTTCGGGTCGCCGTTGTTGCGGATGAAATCAATGCGCTCTTCCTTGGACATCTGGTTCAGCGACTTCTGCACGTCG
>MERI01000167.1 GCA_001772005.1 Betaproteobacteria bacterium RIFCSPLOWO2_12_FULL_62_58
TCCCCTGTTCTCCATCACCAGCTTCTTTACCGGAGAGGAGTACAAGATCTTGATGCTCGCCTCCGCCACCTTGCGCGACAGAAGCACCCACAAGTCGATTCCGGCGGCCTCTCCCGCGCCTTTCACGCGCCACCTCGGGCCTATGCCTTCGGCGCCCCGGATCGAGGGGAAAGTCGCCAACGGAAGAGCGTAGGGGAACCTCGGACCCGTGGAGACGGGAGCGATCTGCGCTCCCATCTCTTTCAGCCACTCGGCGTTGCGGCTCGCTTCCCTGATAAAAGTTTCCACGACGTCGCGTTCCGTCGTTCCATCGCAGAGCGTTTCGATATGATCGACAGCCTTGTCCAGATCTGGATAGGTGCGCATCAGGCCGCCGGAGTATTTGGTGTTGCCGCCCCCTTCGGGATTTTTTTCGAGGATAAGAACTTTCGCGCCCGTATCGGCGGCGGCAAGCGCCGCAGCAGCTCCCGCACCGCCGTAACCTACGATGACAACATCCGCTTCATGATCCGACATTGGATTTGCCTAGTGTTTCAGGTTTATGCTACGCGCTTTCAACTATTCTGTGAAATGACAATTTAGGCGTGTATCATTACCAAAAAGGCATATCCAGCAATGACGTTACAACAGCTCAATTGCATATGCGCCGTTGCGGAGAGCGGTTTCAATGTGTCGCGCGCCGCTGAACTGCTGCACACGACTCAACCGGGTGTCAGCAAGATGGCCCGCGCGCTCGAAAAAGAACTCGGGGTCGAGATCTTCCTCCGCAGAGGAAACCGGCTGACGGGCGTGACGGAGGCAGGGCGCGAAGCGCTGGCACTAGCACGAAGAATAATGGGCGACAGCAAATCGCTGCTTGGGCTTTCTGGTCAGACACAGACGGAAAGAAGCGGCACACTGAGAATCGGCACCTCGCCGTTGCACGCCAGGTATGCGCTGCTCGAAGCCGTTCAGCGGTTTTCGGCAGCCTACCCCGCAGTCGATCTGGAGGTGGTCCAAGGCAGACCTCCCGAAATCGTAAACGCCGTCGCATCAGGGGAAATAGATTTGGGGGTTGGTACGGTGCCCGGCAAAGTACCGGCCACTGTAATCACTTTGGAAGCATACCGAATTGAATATTGCCTCATCGTTCCTCGGAAACATCCGCTGCTCCGCCTGCACTGCGTGAGTATTGAGGACATCGCGCGATATCCTCTGATTACCTACAACGAAAGCTTCAATTCGGGCTTCGTCGTGCAGCGCGAGTTTCAAAGGCGGGGGATAGCACCACGCATAGTGATGAAGGCTGCCGATGCGAACGTCGTAAAGGCGTATGTGGCATCCGGACTCGGGATTGGAGTCGTCCTTAGAATGGCGGTCGAGCCCAAGCGGGATCAGGATCTCGGGATCGTGCCCGTGGCTCACATTTTTCCTGATTCAGTTGCGAAGATCAGTCTGAGGCGTGATGAGCCTCGGCGAACTTTCGTCTACGATTTCGTGCAGTTGGTCTCGGGAAAATGGACTCGGGAGGCTGTGACGGCGCTGTTAGCCAGCGGCTCCTCTGCCTAATCTTGTGTCAGTTCATGATGCGAGCACGCTTGTTATGCCGACAAGAGGCAAAAAACTGGGAAAGCGGCCGTGCACGGGCCTGCAGCGCTGCAAACTGCTTTCGCGCGAAAGCCGCCTGAGCGCGGCTGATCCGCAAGGTCTACGAGGCCGATCCGCTGGAGTGCCCGCAGTGCGCTTCAGACTACGTATGCTCTTCGTGATTCTCCGAGCCGAGTGCGGGTTACGCATCCGCCTCACCCGCTGTTCGATCAAATCCTCGAAGTCGTAGGTCTGCGCCGCGAAGGGCGATGTGTTGCTCGCAGACGGCTCAAGGCTGCGCTTGCCGGCGCATTGGACGAACCATTTCGCCGGGCGATCGCGTTTCTCGCGCTCTGATGCCTGCACCCGCATCACGCCCGGTGCCCTGCGCGAACTGTTGTGTTTGCTACGCGCGCTTGTCACTTCCTGTGAGGCTGTGGATGCTCAGCACCTTACTCTCAGCCAAGGAGATGATGATGCGCGAGCAGTACCTTCTGTTCGAAACCGAGGAACGCCGCTGGGCGGAGCGGGTGTGGCAAGCGTTCGACCCCGAGACGCGAAGCAGAATCATTGTGGCTCTGGCCGAGATGGCGCTGGCGAGCTTGCGCAAGGCGCCACGGCCTCAAGCGAAGGAGCGCGGCGATGACGCCTGACCAACTCTCCAGCGCCCATCACGCGCGCCTTGCCTACGTCCACATCCGGCAGTCCAGCCTCCATCAGGTGCTGCATCACCTGGAGAGCCAGCGCCGTCAACGCTCGCTCGTGGAGCGTGCCGTGCAGCTCGGTTGGGCGCCTGAGCGCGTGCAGGTGCTCGATGAGGACCTCGGTCAATCGGGTGCCCGCAGCCAACGGCGGTCGGGCTTTGAGCGCTTGGCTCTCCGCTGTCGCGGTGGGGGAGGTACCGATGCAACCAGAACGCGTCGCGGCCCGCTTCATAACAACTCAGCACCCGGCACGAGCCCCCAAGCCCAAAGCGCTCCTTCGCCTCGGCCACCGCGTCGCGCATCTGGCTCAACTCCCCCGCGGGCACCGCGACCTGCCGGCGTTTCACACCGTCGCCAAATACGACCTTCCAGCTCTCGTTACTTAACTCCAATGCCATATACAACACCGGAGCATTTGCGTTACCTTCCACCCCATGGGCCGCCGCGTTCATCTTCTGGTCTCCTTCTTTCGTTGAGAAAGCCACCAGAGGTTAACTCGTGCGGCCCTACATAGCATCTATCGTTCCATCCGCAGATCGGGGGCCCGGTGAGGGGGGGGCTTGTGAGTTGCGGCAGCTATCGAAAACAGCCAAGGAGTGGAAATGAGCCAGGAAGTTGCTAAACGCCTCGCTGAATTGACTGTCAGCACCAGGGTTTCAAACCTATCACCCGGAGCGATAATCTCAGCAAAACAACTGGCCCTCAAGACTGTCGCCGGAATGCTGGCAGGATCAGCCATGCCGTCCGGCAAAAAGATTACCGCGTTTGTCAAAGCTGATCCGGACGGGTCTGAAATCGGAGTGATCGGGTGTGACCTCAGGGCTTCCTTGTGGAAAGCGGTGTTCGCTAACGCGTTCTTTGCCCACCAGTCGGAACTGGAAGATGACCGGCTCAATACCGGCACCAGCTGGGACATTACAACGTTTCCGATGCTGTTCCCCCTGGCCGAAAAGCTCGAACTTTCCGGTGCCGAGATGCTGGAAGCCTCGGTCGTCGGTCTGGAGGTGATGGCGCGCACCTGCCAGTTCTACCCTCAGGGGCACATGGGCCTTTCGATCGTGCCCCCTTCCGTCGGACCCGCGGCGCTCGCTGCCCGGGCCATGAAATTGAACGCTTCACAAACTGCGTCAAGCTTCGGATTGGCAATGTCTGGGGTGCCGATCAGTTATGTCAACTTCGGCACAGACGCACATTATTTCGAAACGAGTCTTCAAACTCTCAATGGCCTGATTGCGGCTCAATCCGCTTCGCTGGGTCTGAGCAGCAACCCCGATATCGTCCTGTACCTGACCAACCTGCTTGGGAAAGACAGGGTCAATGTCGACGATCTCGTCGGTGATCTGGGCAACGTCTGGCAGTTCCGGGAAATCTGGGTCAAGAAGTATGCCTGCTGCTTCTACAATCACCGCTATATCGACGGCCTGCTCGATATAGTCCGAAAAGAGGACATCAGGTACGACCAGATACAGAGCATCACAGCTCATGTGGCCGCAGGCGCCCAGGAAATATGTAACCGCCCGGACCCAAAGACCATCGGCGACCTTCAATTCAGCTACTACCATACCTTGGCCTCGGCGGCCATGGACCGCGATGTGAACTACAAACATATTTCGGAGGACCGGATCGCGGATCCGATCTACAAGGCGGGGCGCGCGAAGGTAAAAGTGGTCATCCATCCGGAATGGGTCGCGCGATTGCCACTGGATACCCCCGCCCGTCTCGAAATCAAGCTTAATGATGGAAAGGAATTCTCCAGTAACCGGGCTTATCCGACCGGGACTTTGAAAGAACCGTTGACGATGAAGCAAGTAAAGGCCTTGTTCCATAAATTTGTTGGGAGTGTCTTGCCGGAAGCACAGAAGCAATATATCGCCGATGCCATATCCAATTTAGAAGAGTTGGATAAAAAAGACGTTAAGAAACTGCTCGGCGTACTCACGAAGAAAGAAAAGTAAATGCCGTTCGCCGGTTGGCTGCTTGTTAGTCGGAAGCAGTTTGTTACAGAGCATTAGCGGAAGAAGGGAACTCGAAGCTCCCTTCTCCGTCCCCTCATCCCCGCCCTTCTCCCGAAAGGAGAAGGGCGGCTCGAGCTTCCTCTCTCCCCTCGGGAGAGAGGTCAGGAGTGAGGGACCGAGAGGGGTCGGGGGTGAGGTAAGCGGGCTTTGTTTTTTGGGGTGTGCGGCCCTCTGTTAAAATGCCGGTTTCCGGAGAGGTGGATGAGTGGTTTAAGTCGCACGCCTGGAAAGCGTGTGTACGGTGAAAGCCGTACCGCGGGTTCGAATCCCGCCCTCTCCGCCAGTCAAGTCCCCTAATGTCCTGAAACGTCTTATTTTTACTTTTGGCCTGTACCGGCCACCCATACAGCTACCCATATTTGAGCCGTCAGGGGGCCTGTCGCGGCGATGTTGGGGAAATCGGTCATCCGCCTTCGGCAGCGTTCGGTGTTTATTCGCTCACTTTAGCAAGAGGAACACGACCGCCAGTGCAGGGAACCAGACCGGAGCCGTGTAGTCGAGATCTTCCAAGAGGGCAGCAAGCCGACACCGTATCGGGATTGTTACGACAACAGCGTAAGACCTATGGGATTCACCGTCGTCGCCAAAGAACGAGTCCGACGTTACCGCCGCAATGACGCGAGCCCGAGCAAACTTCGGAAAGCTCTGAACGAGATTCGCCGCCAAACTCTCCTGTTTGTCGAACTCGGACCGCCACGGTGTTGATTCAAAAGACGTGTGGCCCCAATACATGTGGGTGGGTCGTCTGCCCTTTGCTGGCGCGAGTCCGTCAAGAAGATCGCGCCGCCGCCGGTAGGGGCTCGTGCCAAGCATAAGACCGTAGTAGTAGTACCGGAGTGCGGCAATAACGGCCAACACCGCAAGGCACGCTGGAAACAGATCAGGCCTTGAGATGCGTAGCGGTAAGCCGAATGTCTGGATAGATGGCGTCGCGTCTAGCGTTACCCCGGCTGCAGCCCAAAGCAATACGATTAGGCCTAGCCCAAGGCTAAGGCGTCGTAACTTCGAAATTTCCGGATCGGGCATCAGTTGTCCCCGTCAAAGTGCTAGTGCTCGTACCGTGCAAGCATACGCCAGACTCCCTCCATGCTAACAGCATCGCGTACCCGGAAGCGGGTGATAAGCGGGTCGAAGGTGGTCCAGTGCATGCGCTTGAGGGGCATCCTCTTTCTTGGGAGCAATCAGCGGCAGCACCTTGGCCAATGGCGTGTGAACAGGCATCGAGCCATACTGGTTTGCCGTGTCGTCCGGCCCGGTGTTTAGGTATTTTGGCAGCAGCGGTGGACGGGCGACATTGTCAACCCAATAAGGTGCAATGACTTGAGACATGGCGCTCCCTTGTAACCCTTACTGTAAAGCGCACATACTGTCGCGCGCACAGCGATCCAACGGATTTCGCGGTATTGTGCCGCGCCCGACCACGAGTCAGCTTGCGATTTCAGACTGTGGCTGTTACAAGAACCTCCTCGCCAAGCATGTCTGTCACCTTTACGGCCACGTTGGTCTTGCCGGCTGGGGCATCGAGTTCATAGGTGCCTTGCACGTAGTCTTGTTTGCGTTCAGGCACATCGGCGAGGGCGATGTTGAAGACTTGACCGTCGTGGGCGAGGTCGATCATCACACTGTCCACCATCGCGCGCCAGTCAGAAATTTTCGGGGCGAGTATACCGGCTTGTTCCTGCAATCGCTCGACGATGGAGGGCGAGATAAAGTCCTTCACTTCGACGACGATCTTGTCGCCATCCTTTCCTTTCACGCGGCGGATACCCACGCGGGCCTGCGCAGGTTTGTGGGCGATGAACTTGCCATATTTTGGATCGCTGCGTAATTCGATGACATCGATCTTGTTCGGCGTGTCGCCTTGCCGGCGCATCCGGTTCCACTCGGTGAGCCAGGCGTCAACTTCCAGTTCCTTGCCGAGGCACACCATCACCACGTCACGCGTTTCGTTGACGCGGGCGTCGAGTTCATGCTTCACGTCTTCCAGGTCGGCGGGCGAGAGTGGATGGCCGAAGGGGACAATTTTCACGAGCTTGCTGCCGAGCGTGCCATCGAAGAAAGCGTCGGCCAACATCCGGGTGACGCCGATGTGCTCGCACGCGAGGTTCACTGCCTCATTGTGCTGGATGGCGAGGTCGTAGTCGTTGACGCGGTGAACGGTGAATCCGAGTTGCGCGGGCAGGATGGGCTTGGGGTTATCGTCGGCAATCAAACCGGGCTGTCGGGTAGCCGCTTCAGCGGCTACGACTTGCTCGGCTATGACGGCTTGTAGCCGCTTGGTGGTGGTTTGGATAGCGCCCTTGTTGATGTCACAGCCAATCCAGCGCCTCCCTAATTTCTGCGCCACGGCCGCAGTGGTTCCTGAGCCGATGAATGAATCAAGAACGAGATCGCCGTGGTTGGAGAGAAGAGACACGACTCGTTGGATGAGTTCTTCCGGCTTCTGGGTTGGGTAGCCTACATACTCGTCCCCTTGCGCACGGTAGGTGGTTATGTCATCCCAAGCATCGTGGACAAGTTTCCCTTTTTCCACATCCACATATGTGCGAAGGTATCGAGGCTCCCTCGACCACGGATTGTCGGTTCCCGTTCTACCTCGTGTGTAGTAATACCCCTTATCGTCCTTGGTGAGGTTTTCCGTAATTCGCTCCTTGTACGGCACACGAACCGCCTTGTCATCAGTGTTGAACACGTATTCGTCATTCTTGACGTAACACAGCAGCGTCTCATGCGCCTTGGGCAGACACCGGTAAATACCACGGCCTGCACCGATGACCGCGTGTTGCCAGATTATTTCATTGACGAAGTTCTGGGCCATGAAGACTTCGTCCAACAGACAGCGCAGGAGGTGGACGACATTGTGGTCACAGTGCAATACGATTGCGCCATTCGACGCCATCAATTCCTTTAACAGCATCAAGCGCTCATACATGAACTGGAGATAGTTGTCGTTGGCCCAGATATCGGTGTATTGGATTTGCTCCCCTAACACGTAGCTCTCGCCCTCCAACTTTGCGGTGCCGTCAGCGCCGCGAAGCGTGACTTTCCGAACGTAATCCGCGCCGCTGTCAAAGGGGGGATCAATGTAGACAAGCTGCACCTGACCGCGGAAGCCACTGGCGAGGAGATGAGCGAGTACCTCCTTGTTGTCGCCGTGGAAGAGTAGTCCCCCTCGCGGATACGCTTCCGGCCAACCCTGCCAAATCGTTGCGTTCGCCACGGGCACCTTGTCCGCGCCCGGCGCGGTGAAGCTTTCGACGTACTGTGCAGGAAACGCGGTCACGGCACGCAGCGGGCGCTTGCCGACCCATGAGAGCATCGGGCGCCCCTTGGCCTTAGCGATGGTCACCTGCTCCCTGGACTTGGTTTCCACTGGCGCTGGCGTCGGCAGTTTGCTCTCGGCCGTTTTCGCTTTGGGAGCTTTGGTAGGTGCAGGTTTTGCCTTCACGGCGTTGGCCGGTCCGCGGGCTGGCTTCCCTTGCTTGGTCTTCTTGCTTGCTGGCATCGCTCAGCTCTCTACGAAGTGGCGGGCGTCCGCGCTGTCCTCGCGCGTGAGAACGTCGTCGTTCACAAAAATCATCTGGTAGCGCAGTTTGTCCGGGTTGAGCTTCTCCCACTCGCGCACGGCCAACGCCTTCGTCCCTTTCTCGCCATTGACAGTATCGTTCCGTTCGCGCTCCGCTTTGATTTCCACGATGAGGCAGCGGCCATCCCTGCGGCGGATGATGAAGTCGGGGGTGTAGCGGTGCCAGCGATTGTCCTCGCCAAGATATTCTACGAAGAAGTCGGACTTACGCGGGTCGGTGATGGCCCCGGTGAAATAAATGTCCTCGACTTGGTCCGGGTGCAGACCGAGGTGCTCGAAGAGCGTCTCGAAGAAGTGGAGTTCTGGATTCGAGTCAAAATTGTAGGGCGTGTAGTGGAAGCCGAAAGCAGCGGACTTCCCGCCGTGCCGGGATTGCCATTCAGTGAAGTGGGCAAGGAGATGCTCACGGTCCACGGGATAACGGATTTCGGCAGTATAGGTCTCAGTTCCATCGGCGGTGAGCGAACGAGTGAATCCGTCGGGCTTGATTAGCGCCAGCGCGCGTTCGACGCGTTCCGACTTTACTTCGTATTGGGAGAACTGCGCTTCGATTTGTGCGCTCAACTCGGCGAGGTGCGCGAGCGGAAGTTCCTCCGCGCCGTCGTAGATGCGGCGGAGTTCGTCCAGCACAGTCCATGTGTCAAGGCGATAGATGGCGGCGAGCTCGGTGGCGGCGGTGTAGAGGTCGAGCGTGTCCGGTTCGGCATCGATGGTAAGCGTGTCGCCAATCTGCTTGAGCAACGCACGGGTTGCGGACTGCCGTGCGATCGCGTAGGTGAGCCGTTCGAGTTTCGGCGCGGCGTCCGCAGTGGGCCGGGTGAGTGCAAGCGCAGCGCTGCCGGGCTTTTCCTTGCGGACGACAGTGCGAACAAGCTGTTGGATAATCAGCGGTGGCAGCTTCACCTTCCGTAGCACGATCGTGGCGCTGCGGCTGTTGCTTTGCTTGCTGCGCAGATCATCGAGTGACTCGCCGTAGGTTTCGCGAAGTTCCTTGTCGAGCGTGCGCTGGTTTTCGATGGAAAGGTAGATGGAGGCGGGCACGCTATTCCCCGGCACCTGCCGGAGGCAGCGCGAGGCCGCCTGAAGGACGAAGTTATTCGAGGTCTTGAGCCTGCGTGCAAGCGCGCACGCGAAGAGGCTCGGCACGTTCCAGCCCTCGGTGCCCATGTTCACGAGCAGGATGACGCGGTGCGGCGAGTTGGGATCGTTGATGCGCTCGAAGGCGTCCTTTTCCGCCACGCCGGAGTCGCTGTGGCGCTCCAAGACAAGGCCAGTAGAGAGGCCGAGTTCGACGAGCTTCGCCTCGACGGTGGGGCGAAGCTCGCGAAGGTCGTCAGTCTGCGGAAAGTATATGGCTAGCTTGGCTACCGAGCCATCGAGGAGTCGCACGTCAGCATATTTCTCGAAAAACTCGCCGACGATTTGCGACACGACCTGTTTTGCGTCGCCGCCAAAATTGTAGGCGTGAATGTTGTTCCCGACAGCCTTGAGGATGTTGTCGCCAATACCTTGCGAGAGGCCATACCAGATGACCACGTCGCGGAGCGGCTGGCGCTTGAAATAGGGTGTGCCGGTAGTGTTAACCACGCAAACGAGATTAGGGCTGTGTTCGTGGAGGTAGTCCACGGTCTTGCGAACCTTCTTTAGCTCGGCATCGAGCGCCTGGCCGTAGGTGTGGTGCGCCTCGTCGGAGAAGACGCCGAGATGCGGAAGGCTAGCGATCGACTGAAGGCGTAGGTTGGCCACTTCGGCGCGGGCTTCGTCCTCACTCCGCGAGCTGAATATCGAGCCAAGGTCCTTCTTGCGTATGGTCTCCTTCTGTATGCGAATTTTCTCCGTGTTGGTGACGACGACATTAAAGGCACTACCCCTAATGACGGGAATGTCACGCTCGCCGTCGCGAGTGAAGATGAGCTTCACCGTTGCCGCGAACTGTTTGAACAACCGTGGCGGCAGGATGCGATCGTAGGGCACGGCCGCCAGTTCCCGGAGCGCGCCGAGGATGGTGGTGCCCGGCGCGAAAACGAGGGCGTTCTGCACAAATGGCCCATCAAGGTATTCGAGCGCCATTCCAAATTCAGTGGCGATAATCGCGCCGATCAGCGCCGTCTTGCCTGCACCCATCGCGAGCGCGAGGATGTAGCTCGGATATTGCAATGCGAGCGTTTCGCGGAGCGCCTGCAGGCTGTGTTCGCGAACGAAGTTATCGTTGCCGGCAATGTTCTTCTGGAGCACCGGGAACCGGAACTTGGATGCTTCGAAGGCTGCCTTTGGGATGCCGAGCGCATTCAGTAGCGCGACCGGGTCTTCGTCGGCGGGGAAGTATTTCTCATAAAGGTCGGCGATCTTTGGCGTGCCCTCGATCAAGCGCAGATACCAATACACCTCCAAGGCATGAAGTTGCGGCGTGCGCAGGCGAAAGCCTGCACCGTCCGGCTCAGCGGCCCATTGAAGAATCTCACCTATGGCCGGATGATCGTCGGATTGGTATGCCTGCTTGCGCCAATCGATGGTTGCGGCCACCAGCTTGTTAATCAATGTCGCCACGGCTAATAGCCTTGATCCGATTGCCCGACTACAGTCCCAGAGATTGAGAACCAGGGGCTGGAGCCGGGTTTCTTCATGTTACGTGCATTATAAGGCGCGTCACCCGGCATGCCCGCCGTAGGATAGCAAAGGATGGCGCAGGTTGAAAGGCGATGGCGCAATAAAACACTATGATTAGCCACCGCGTTTCCAAGCCCAGTAATCGAACAATAATGGCGTCCCGCGGCGGGTGCGTGCGAAATCGGCTATGAGATCCTGGCAGAAGTCATACGTGTGTTCGTTCGATATATGGCCCATTGACGGCGACGCCATCGGGAGCGCTCGGGACAAGCACTCGTTCAGTTTGGCGAGTATTTGCCGGTCAAGTGCGCAGTTGGCGTGCTCGATGAAACCTTTCTTGACCGACGCATTTCCAAAGTCGTGCTCGCTGAGCCACTTAATGAAGAGATCGACTAGTTTGAACTGCTGTGCAAATTTGAGTGGCCGTCCCTGTTCGCGACGCCAGACATGCTGAAGTCCTCTGGCGAGCGTCGCATGCCAACGCAGAAATGCGGCGCGGGATGCAAGGTGGCGCTCAAGGTCGGAAGCAAATTCAGAAGTAGATCGATGACCGCATACTTCCTCAGCCCATTTGCGGAACACGACGCTTGGCGGTTTTGAGAAATTGCGATAGGCGCGGAGAGTGTTGCCAACAGCGCCGTATTTCTGGTCATGGTTAGCGAATGGTGTTATTCCGACAAGTTTACGCAATCCAGGAAGCGCTGCCTTAAACGTGTCTTGGTGCTTGCGGCTGAAGTACTTGGAAATAGGGCGCATTGTCTGTGGGGGCTGAGCGATAAATTGCTAAATTATGCTCCACGTTGAGTGACTGGTGTTTCCGCATTTGACTGCCGCAGTTCGCGAGCAACAGCCTTCGCGAGCGCGGTCACATTTGGCAACGTGGTCGGTGATTGCTTGTCCAGCGCTCTTATGATCTCCGCCTGCCGCCGGCTCCCCACCGTTCCGTAACTATTGAAGGTCGTTAGAACGTTCTCATGGCCGAGATTCTGGCTCCACGCTTTGAATTCTTCTGGGGTCTGGCAGCGTTTCTCGCCAAGCTGCGCAAGCGTTGATCGAAAACTGTGAGGGATGAAATAGGGCAGGCCGGCTCGTTCAAAGGCTTTGCGAAAAATGTCTCGTATAGGCGTTGCGCTTCGCCAGTGCTTTCGATCCAGACCAGCCGCTTCAAAGTGACGGGATGATCCCACCGTGACCCGCGTGGCCGGGAACAGCGGATCGTCGTTACCCCACAGCTTTTCATTGTGCAGGTAGTCCAACCACTCGGCAACGATGGCACGTATCTCTTCGCCGACCCGAAAAAAGTGCGTGGTGAAGGTCTTTCTGAATTTGGTGCTCACTTCGCGCGCGTCCTGATAGACGCAGTCCTCGGTAAGGTCAACGTGCTTGAGACTCATCGAGGCGATGGCGCGATCCCGCGCGCCGGTCAGCAGCGTAAAAGCAACCAGGGCGCGGTCGCGTCGCTCGATCTCGGTGTTCGCCGGCATGGTCGATAGTACGTGTTTCACCTGCTCCAGTGTGGGATGCTTTTGCTCTCGCGTCGCCGTGGCGATGCACACGTCCCTAGCTGAAATGTTGAAATACTCAGCATCCGAATAGGTGAATCTCGATTTGTAACCGGGCTGCCCGGCAAGCCAGAAAAAGAACTTCTTCAAGGCGGCCAAAGTGGAATGCAGAGTGGCTTTGCTCAGAGTCTCGCCGGATCGCTGCGCCCGCTGCTCGGCCAGGTGATTCTTGAATGCTATCGCCTGCTGGTAGTGAAACGACCTGAAATCGCGGAACTTGTTGTAGACCTCGAACCGATGAAGGGCCGCGGCCACGGCGTCCACTGTCGGTTCGCTAGAGCGTCCGGCCTCTTTCAAATAGGTGAAGTACTGCCGCTTGATTCGCTCATTACTCGGATTGTGCGTTGTCATGGTCTCTACTCCTTATTACAGGTCACGGTTTAGGCAAGGGTAATCGCTCTCAACTATGTGTCGCAACGCCTACGGTATCGTGATGTCCAACAAAGCGCGAAAACGCTCCATTTTGGCGAGACTGGTGCGCTGGTTCATGATCGCGCCGCAGTCCGGGCAGATCGCGATTAGGTTCCCCAGCGTCCCGGTCACGGGCTGGTAGTCCGCCATGTCACCGGCCGGCGCTTTCGGCGCGCGGCATCGGACGCAATAGATTTCACCCGGCTGACAGGGCCGCTTGTTCTTCGCCCTCCGGGCCTGGAGGAAAGCAGAAAGGTCGCGGCCGAGGATCAGCATCGGCCGCTTGTCATCGTTGGTCGGGAGTCCCCGCTTGACCCAGTCCCGCACAGTGTTCCTGTGAACGCGGAACCGGCTGGCGACCTCTTCCACGGTGTAGCTGCGGTGGATTTTGGCGAGGCGGGGGTTCGGGTGGCGCGTTCCCATTGCTCAGCCGCAGTGGGTGGAATGCCGGGCCGTCAGGTAACCTGTCCGTGGCCACCCGGTCATGCTGCCGCCCTGCGGCTGGCTTCAATTCGTTGCTTCAGCCACTCCTCGATCTCCGCCGCGATCCACCCAACGGCACGCGGCCCGAGGGATATCGGTTTCGGGAACGTGCCCTTGGAAGTCCAAAGATAGATGCTACTGCGGGATAGCCCGGTGCGGGCCTTGACTGCGGGAAGTCTCAGAATCGCGAGCGCCATGTTTACACCCCTTTAGGATTTACTGAACATGCCGCCATTGAATCCCTTAGAACTGCAGGCTGTAAGTCGCCATGCGTCTAGGGCTTAAGGTGTGCGCGGACAGGTTACGCCTTGCGCGCAGACTGCAATTGTTTGCGATGCTCCCCGATCCAGTCACGAACAGTACGAAATGTTACGGGTACAAGTTTCACTTTGGACACGATTGCTTCCGCTGCGGCGTCCATACTCTTAAATTCCCGTTGATGTGCCGTGTAGTACGCGATGACTTCCCTCTTGAAATCACGGTTTTCTTTGTGTCTGGCCTCTGCGGCCTTCCTGGCAGAATTGCGTCTTACTATTCGCGGGTCCGGCAGATAAATGTTCTCGGCGCACTCAATCATCTCATGAAGGATAAGCATGTTCTTCCATCCGTCCTGCTTATCTTCAAAATTTCGCACGAGCCGATCCATTAAGATCAAGCCGAACACTGCGAATTCGAGAAGTTGCGTTTCCTCGGAAATAAAGTCACCGACGTACTCCAATTGCGTCATCTCGCGCAATAACTTCTCTGCTAATGGTCGGTCTTCATCCACAACGTCCATAAAAACTTCCCGATACATCTCCATCGGGATTGCATCTACCAAGTCGTAACTTAGACCGGACAGAGTGTTCCCATCATTGAGGTTGTCAAACGAGTAGCTTGTGTTAGTCACAAAGCGCCCCTTTACGCTTGCCCTTGTGAAGAAAGCTGCGCCAGCCGCGCAAAGTATCCCGGTTTTCGGCCGGTCGTGCTAGGCACGGATAAAGCGATTATGGGCGTTCGCGCTGTCGCAGCGATGTATCATAGACCAAATTACCTTCCCAGTAGCTAACCTAAATCGGACACAGGGGGAATAGCGAATGTTTTATTTGGATCAGTGGGAAGCACTATCTGCCCGCATTACCGGGCTTCACCGTACTGGCCAGCTACATGTGCAGTGCCTTCAGATAAACTCAGGCGACATGTTCAATCGGGCAGTGCAGTTACGTGAACAATGCGAGGCCGTGTTGGTGGAGTTACGTCGCTTTAGAGAAACTTATGCTAGCTTGCTTCCGCTCGCTGCTTTGCGCTGCATCGATGATTTCATAAACAGGAATGCCGAGCTAATAACCAACAAGGATGCCAATCGCCCGAGCCGACAGGAGCAAGTTTGGGCAGCCCTGGTGCTATTGAGCACTTTAGAAGCGGAGCTTACTTTTCTATTGTCTGACACCCAGGAACGAGTGCGAACCCGATCGGAACGAGCCTTTGCTCATTTGCAACGACTAATTATTGTGGACGCCGATCCCAGGAATAAGTGGTCGGCCGCTTTTGCAGAGGGCGAAGTAGCATGCGAAAAGCTTGGTGCTGTTCATCTTCTAATGCACGGGATATGGGCGTTTAAGGTAAGCGCGACTGGCGCGCGGACAGATCTTGTTTTTCAAGAGCCGGAAGCCGATACAACGGATGTACGCCGATATGCCGATGGTATTGTGCTCACGGAGTGGAAAAAAGCTAACAACAATGAACAGGCCGTCCAGCGTTTCGCGGAAGCGCGTGTCCAGGCACGTCTCTACGCCCAAGGTGTGCTGGCGGGAAGTGAACTAACCAGTTATAGATACCTAGTTGTTGTATCTGGCCGGCAGGTCGCAGTACCGGCCGATGTGTCAGAGCAGAATGTGATCTATCGACACATCAACATTGCTGTTGACCCCCTACCCCCATCGCGGGCTTAAACATTCCAGACCAGCTTACGGACGATCCAGCTGGCTACGCTGCGGCCCTTAAGGGTATCACGGAGCCGTCAACGGCCAGCGTGTTAACGAACTCGGCCCAAGAGTCCATGAGCTTACGGCGCTTCTCGAAAAGATCTCCGCGCCGATAGGCGGCCTCAGCCGCATTAGGAATCGTATGTGCCAAAGCCATTTCGCAGACTTCATGCGAAAACGCGGTTCTTTCAGCCGCCCAATCCCTGAGTGACGAGCGGAACCCATGTACCGTAACGGCTACCCCCATCCGTTCAAGCAGGTTGAGCATCGCCATGTTGCTCATGGGCTTCTTGCTCTTTGCGCCAGGAAAGACGTAATCGCCCTTGCGGTCCAGCATTTCGCGCACGATTTCGACGGCGCGCAAGGATAACGGCACACGATGTTCCTTTTTCGCCTTCATCCGTGAGGCCGGTACGATCCACGTTGCCGCGTCAAGGTCGAACTCATCCGGACTTGCGTAAATGGTCTCGTTCGTGCGGGCTGCTGTCAGGATCGTAAATTCGAGGCAACTGGCCGAAACGCTGGCCAGTTCGCGCAGCTTGGAAACGAACCCGCTTACCTCTGTAAAGGGCATGGCCTTATGATGTGTTACGCGATCCTTCTTGGCGAGCGACGGTAGCAATTGGTTAAGGTGACCTTTCCAGCGGGCAGGATTTTCTCCGGAGCGGTAGCCCCTCGCTTTTGCCCAATCCAGAACGTTTTCGATACGGCCACGGAGCCGGCTGGCGGTTTCAGGTTTGGTCGCCCATATTGGCTCCAGGATTTTCAAGACTAGACCGATGTCCACCTCTTGAACGGGAAGCGAGCCAATAACCGGCTCGCAATACGTCTTGATCGTGTTGGTCCACTGCTGAGCATGCTTTTCGTTCCTCCAGCCCGGCGCATGGGACTCGATAAACGCCGCAGCGCACTGAGCGAACGTAACGGACTTTGCCGCTTCAATCGCCCTCTTCTGGTTTTCCTCCTCCCGCGCAACGATGGGGTCCAGGCCGCTCAGCACGAAGCTACGCTGCGTCGCGGCTTTAGTCCGCGCCTCGGGTAGCCCGACGGCATGCACAGGCCCTAAACCCATGTCGCGAGGTCTTCCGGTTGCCGCTGAGCGGTAGCGGAATATCCAAGCCTTGCTGCCCGATGGAGAGACTTGCAGATAAAGGCCGCCACCGTCACAGTAAAGTCCCGGCTTCTGTTTCGTTGCAACTGTTCTTGCGGTGAGTCTGTTAAGCTGTCGCGTACCCATTTTTCTACCCATACAGTTGAGGCGGATTCAACGGAACCCTGTTAAACTTTCTTGGTGTCACGCTCCGCCGTTCTTGTGTCACACCAAAGGGCTCGCAGTCAAATTTAGGAATGCTTTGAACTGCGTTGGATAGTTAGTGTAAAGACGCCCTCTCCGCCAAAACATCCCTGGTTCGTGGTTCATAAGAACCGGGGCCTTGCGCATTTTCCTAATCACCGGTCACGAGTCACGAACCACGAGCCACGGATTTTTAAACAATGGACCTTCAACTCAGGAACCGCACTGCCCTCGTCACCGGCGCCAGCCAGGGCATCGGGCGCGCCATCGCGCTGGAGCTGGCGCGTGAAGGCGCATATGTCGCCGTGGCGGCACGCCGCAAGAACCTGCTCGACGAGCTTGCGGCAGAAATCGAGCGTACCGGCGGCTTGCCGCCGGTCGTAATCGAGGCCGATCTTTACAATCCGGAGACTCCCTTGCGGCTCGCGGCAGCGGCAAAGCAGCATCTGGGGCGCGTCGACATTCTCGTCAACGCCGCCGGCGGCAGCCGGCCGATCCCATTTGAAGCGCCGATCGAAAAATGGGAGGAAGGCATGACGCTCAATTTCTATCGCCTGCGCGAACTCTCACATGCCGTGATTCCCGGAATGATCGAGAATGGCTGGGGCCGCATCATCAATATCACTGGCAGCTCGGAGCCGCGCGGCATCAACGCCGCCAATTCCGCCAAGGCCGCGGTCCATGCCTGGGCCAAGGGCCTGTCGCGCGAAATGGCGCGTCACGGCATCACGGTAAACTCGATTCAGCCTGGGCGCATCATCAGCGAACAGATCCTGCGCATGCATCCGACCGAGGAAAACCGGAAGCGCTTCGCGGAAGAGAACATCCCGGCCGGCCGCTTCGGCGAGCCGGCGGAACTCGCCAATCTGGTGGTGTTCCTCGCTTCGCCGCTCGCCGGCTACATCACCGGCACCGTGATTCCGGTTGACGGCGGCATGAGCCGCTTTGCGTTCTAGAAGTGCGTGAGGCGTGAGGGGTTAGGGGGCGTAACAAGAAGAACGCCTAGCGCAAGGCCGGGCGTTGGTGGGGGCGTTTCTGCTAAAAAGGGGACGCACACCTTTTCTAACCCTTATTCTCGAAAAAGGGGAAGCACACCTTTTCTAACCCTTATTCTCAACCTTCTTCGGCCGCCCGCGGCCGCAGCATCTGCCCCGTTCGCCGCTCAAGCCTGCGGACGAATCCCTGCGACCCGCATGGCAAGCCTCTCTCAACATGCCGGCGCAACGCCTCCAGTTGCTCCGGCCGATCCCCCGCCGCGAGCCACGCCGACCAGTCACCCACGCTTTTCACCCGCCGCAACCATTCCCGCTCCGTCGCTGAAGAAAACATCCTCGCGGCGGTTGCCGCGCTGAGTAATGTGGTGCGGAACGCCAGAGAATACAGGGCGCGCAAGCCTCAGCATGCCCCGACTATAGCAGCCGCGCACCACTTCGTGTTGTCTCGAAAGGCAACATACGTATCCGCAAAACTATACGGTCCTGTGCGCGCAAGACCATAGAATTCCCCGGGGTCCTCTCCTCTAATCTTGTCACTGAACTTCGTTTGTTGCTCAATCATCTCTCGGTGTTGTTCGTAATACTCAAGCAGAAAATGTGAGGTCATTTTTAATTCGTTCCTGGACACTGGTTGCAGCGGATTACTTACCTCATAGGGGAACGCCACAATCAAACCATCATAGTTATGCCGAAACGCCTCAATAGCTGGACCCTTGACCAAGGGATGCAGGTAGATTGTTTCTAACAGGATTCGTGTTTGCAGTATTCGATATTTCGACTTCGCAACCTGAATGTTGCGAAGCCAAACCGTTCCAGGCTGAGGACCGAGCGACTCGAAGCGGAACAACTGCAGCTCTTGGGGATAGAACTCAATCCCCTCTCTCCCTATGTATTCGCAATGACCCGCAATAATGGAAAAATGCTCCAACTCTTGTTTTGTCTCAGCGAACGTAAATGTTGTCTTGCCAGGAATAATCTGGCCCGCAACACCTTGCGAGGTCTCAAGGTGTTGCATCGCCTCTTGTACGTTTCTCCACTGGGATGTCGTTGTTTTATCGCCACGTCTCTTGATGAAATTAGTCACCGGGACATGCCGCAAGCGCAGCAAGCGCTTGCCGATGACAAAGGTCATGAAATCTTCTTTGACGGGGTCGAATGGATGACCGATCTATTGCGTTGATTGATCCTGCACTACAGGCAGGCATGTTTCGGATAGGGCGACACATGGAAACCACCGAGAACCAAAAGCGATTCACCGATTACTACCAGCTTGCCGACAGACTATGAAACGCTTTGCGCGTCTCAGTAATGACTTTTCAAAAATGCTCCACAACCATGAATGCGCCGTGGCAATGCACTACATGTATTACAACTTCGGGCGCACCCACAAGACGCTACGGGTTACGCCAGCGATGGAGGCTAAGGTTTCAGATCACGTTTGGAGTCTTGAGGAAATTGCGAAGTTGGCCGACTAAGAAATGCTAATAATAGTCTTGACGTGGCTGTTAATTTATGTGGCAAGGCAGGAAAACCCGTCAACTGGTTTAGTGAAATTCCTGCTTGGGGCGATAGTCCTCGTGCTCATCATATCGGCCATTAACAGTTACATTTCAAACTGAGACACCACCGAAACAGGGAATACCTTGACACCAACCTGACAGCCGCTCAAGCTCTTGGACGATCCTGAGCAGCTTTTTACGCCGCCGCCCCACCCACTTTCCCGCCGGGTTACGTATTCGCTCAATTTATGGCACTCTGTATCCGTAGGCCCCGTGTTACTGCAACGCGGCCGCAACGGAACGAGCATTTTGCTAGAAAGGCAATCACGTTCATTGATGGCAACAATTCGAGACCATTGTTCTTGTCTTGATCGGCAGGCAATAGCCAGGAGTACATATGGCACATAGACCTAATTTTACAATTCGCTGGAAAAACTTTCGCGGGTTTCGCGATACAGGCTGGATCGAAATACGTCCACTGACAATCCTCCTAGGACCTAATAGTTCTGGGAAAAGTAGTTTTGTCGCACCGTTGCTGCTAATGGCCCAAACATTACGATCACACGACGCGGAAACCGCGCTAGTGACACGTGGCCCGTTAATTGATGCGGGAAGATATAGCGACTTAGTGTATAAGCATAACGCTAACCTCAACATCACTTTTGGTCTTCGTTTTCACGTGCACGACATAAAAAAACGCTTAAAACAAATTGGCGAATACCCTCCTGGTGCGATCGAATTGATATTTGATATGCCACGCGTCGGCACACAATCACCGCGCCTAAAGCGTTTCGATTTATATGATATGTACGTACGCCCATTCTTACGATTTTCACGACGTTCCGAAGAGAAATTTCAACTCTCTGGTCCCTATGCAAAAGGGATGACCTTGCCCGAAATCAAAGCCATCAGCAATGCGCGCCCTGTAAACTTCTGGTTTACCCCAGCTAATATATTGCGAAGTCGGATGACTGTATTGCGTCGCGGCAAACCAGATATACCAAGATCTCTACCAAAGTTCTCTCACAAATTTGCCGGACTTCTGTCGGCAATAGGTTATGCGTCGTCCGAGATAAACAACTTCCTAAGTCGATTGACCTATATCGGGCCACTTAGAGAAAATCCAAAGCGTCACTACGAAGCTGCAGGCGAGGAGCCTGGAAAAGTCGGACCACGAGGTCAATACGCACCGCACCTGCTCAGATCCAAGAAAAATGTGCGCCAAGCGGTAAATAAATGGATCAGGCAATTCGGACTAGGGATTGGCTTTGCCGTTGAAGAAGAATCAAGGGATATATTCTCCATCGTCGTAAAGGGAACCACGCCAAACGTCGCCTGCAACTTAGCTGATGTGGGGTTCGGTGCTTCACAGGTTTTTCCTCTAATAGTCCAAGCAGTAGCTTCGGAGCAAGACGGATTGACCATCGCCGAGCAGCCAGAGATACATTTAAATCCTCGATTGCAGCGAGTGCTTGCCGATCTATTAGTAAGTATGGCAAACGGAACGCAGCACGTCATCGTGGAAACTCATAGCGAACACATTATGGTTCGACTAAGAAGGCTTATTGCTCAAAAGAAGATTGAGGCGAAGGACGTCGGTATCTATTTCATTGAAAAAGCGAACGGAGAATCGATTATCCGACCAATCCCAGTCGATTCGATTGGGCATATCAAGGAACACGATTGGCCAAAGGAATTTTTCGCTGATGCCTTAGAGGAATCTCTTGGGTTGGCCGAAGCACAGCAACGTTCTTTAAGACCACAAACCCACTCCATAGTGCGAGGCCGAAGAGATACAACTTCTCGCGGAAGTAACAAGCGTTCGTCATAAAGACAACCAAAATGTTGCTCAAGGGGGACAAGTGCCACTTGATATTGTTGTAGATACGAACGTGTTCATGCACGCGGGCAATCCAACCGCAGTTTCATTCTTTGGTGCGTCCAAAACATTTTTGGAGAATCTTAAGAATTCTCAGACATTATTATGTTTTGACAAACCAAACGCGGGGGCTGAGGACAGGCAGGGAGACAGTCTGATTTACGGGGAATACATACAAAGAATTGTCCCTGGTGTTTATGGCTTCAACGTTCTGGCTGCGTTGGCTCTAAACCAGAAAATAAAGTTTGTGTCGCGCGATGTCGGTCCAGCCAGGAACCGCATGGTCATAGAATTGATTCCAGGAAATAAACGTGACCGAACATTCCTTCGTACTACAATGAATTCCGCTGACCGTATACTAATTACAAACGACTTTGACGATTTCACGCCCGAGATCCGCAAAAGAATCAAGAGGCAGCTCACCACAACGGTAAAAGACGCTACCGTGAGGTGGACGAGTCTATGAATACTTGCCCATCATATTGACGTGACAATAAGAGAAATAAGCATAGGGCTGAGCAGGTTCGATATTGCTTACCCCTAAGCACAAAGCACGTTGATTGCGCAAGGGTGCCCGGATTCATCCTGCCGGGTGCGCCTTATGGGATACGAATTCCAATAACCCAGTGCCGAGATTTGCCCGAGGCGGGGAGCCAATCGATACTGAGAACGTGGGGAAAACGTGGGGATTTGGCGAGCGTTGGCGTCTTTCGGCGAGTGAGTGCGGGCGCAAACGTTAATTAACAAGCGAGCAAATTCAACTTTTAATCCGTTGGTCGGGAGCTCGAATTCCCCTCGAGCACTGTGTTGGTCGCCCTGATCTGCTGGGTGAGATCCAGTCGGTCAGCTGCTCTCGCAGCCATTAACGTCCGATCTCCACGCCATTTATTCGACCTTGATATTCGCTTCCTTCACCACCCGCTGCCACTTCGCGATCTCGGTCTTGATGTGGCGGCCGAAGTCCTCGGGGGAAATCCCGCCGATTTCGGAACCTTCCGCGACCAATCGCCTCTCGATCTCCGCCGAGTGCAGCGCCTTGACGATCTCGGCATGCAGACGGTCGATGATCGCCCGGGGCGTTTTGGCGGGCGCCAACACGCCTTGCCAGGAGGCCGCTTCGTAACCCGGCACGCCGGCTTCAGCAATCGGTGGCGCGTCGGCCCATGATGCCAGGCGTTTCCTGCTGGTCACGGCCAGCACCTTGAGTTTTCCGGCTTTCGCGTGCGGCAGCATGACGGCCGGCTGGGAAAAAGTCATCTGGATTTGCCCTGCCAGAACCTCGGCTGTCGCCTGTGCGGCGCCCTTGTAGGGGATATGCACCATGTTGAGCCCCGCCATGACCCGGAACATCTCCATCGCAAGATGGGCACCGCCACCCGTCCCGGACGAAGCAAAATTGAGCTGCCCGGGCTTGGCCCTGGCCAGCGCGATGAACTCCTTGAGCGAACCGGCCGGCACCGCAGGATGCACCACCACGAAATACGGAGTCGCAGCGGTGAGCGTGATCGGCGCGTAGTCCTTCAGCGGATCGTAGGACAGCTTCCCGATGGTGGCGACGTTGGTCGCGAGCGTGCTTATGGTGCCGAAGAAAATGGTGTAACCGTCCGCCGGCGCTTCCTTGGCGAGCGTGGCGGCGATGATGCCGCTGCCGCCGGGGCGGTTGTCGACGATGACCTGCTGCCCCAGGCTCTCGGAAAGCTTCTGGCCGAGTTGGCGCGCCATGATGTCGGTGGCGCCGCCGGGCACGAAGCCCACGATCGCGCGGATCGGTTTGGTCGGGTATTGCTGGGCCGAAGCATCGATGCAATCCACAGCGCAGCCCAGGATCAGCGCTGCAAGAATGACAAGTGATGGCCGGTTCATCCCTCGCATCTATTGATCCTTGCGTTATCGCCTAACAAATAAATGTCGTCCCCGCGAAGGCGGGGACCCATACTGCGCTGCCACCCGCGTTAATGCGCCGCATGGATTCCCGTTTCCACGGGAATGACATCGTTCGCTTACGACTGTTCGCCAATTATGCAAAGCTCAATAGTGAGATTGGAAACGCGTGCGATTGTATACCAAGGGATGGCGTGCAGCCACGGGGCTCGGTCCGCACCGGCGGACCGGCCATTCCGTTATGCGACGGCTGTTTTCTGCACCTGCACCGGCATCAGAACGGCCGCGACGAACATGATGCACGCCACCGCTCCGAGCACGAAGAACAGATACCGGAAATCGCCGCTGTAGCGATGCATCAACGCGATCAGCGGTACCGCCGCCGCGCTGGCGCCGAAAGAGACGACGTAGCGCACTGCGAGCGCCCGGGCGCGCCAGTGTTCATCGGTGTAGGCCGCCACCATCGCGTCATTGATCGGCACCTGTCCGAAGATGAAGAACATCATTGCGAGCGCCACGGCCAGCATCGCGTAGTTTTCCGTCGACCCGGCGAGGATCAACAGCGGCGCCTGCAGCGCCACGATCGGCACAAACACCGTCTTGATCGGAAAGCGGTCGAGAAAATACCCGACGATGAGCTGCGCCATCGCGGCTATCGTATAGACGATCGAAATAAGCACGCCGATACCGAGCGTGGTGTTGACCAGCGCCGCCAGCCGTTCGTCGAATACCTTGGGCATGGCAACCGTCGTCGCGTTGAAGATAATGCCGCCGCACAGGGTGGTAACCAGCAGGATTCCGAACACGCGCAGCAGCACCGCCCGGGTATGAAGCGGCGCGCCGGCGGCACGCTGTGGCCTGGACTGCTTGCCGGGGTCGGGCACGAGCAGCATGAAGCCAACCCCCAGCGCGATCGAAATCAATCCTGGAACGATGAACGCCGCGCGCCAGTGTACCCAGTATGCGAGCGCCCCCGCAACGACCGCCGCAAATGCCAGCCCGAAGTTGCCGTAGACACCGTTCACCCCGAGTACGCGACCGACCTTGGTGCGCCCACTGACCAGCATTGCGATACCGACTGGGTGATAGATGGCGCCGAACACACCGACCAGCGTGAGCCCCGCTGCAATCTGCCAGGTGGACTGCGCCAGTCCCGTCAGCACGGAGGCTGCGCCGATGCCGATGAAAAACAGCGCCATCATGCCGCGCCGGCTCCAGCGGTCCGCCAGCCACCCTGCCGGCAGCGAGCAGGCGCCGAACATGATGAACGCGCCGAGGGACAGCGGCAGCATTTCGCTGTAGCTCCTGCCGAATTCCGGCGCCATGGCGATCACCACCGTCGGAAAGATCAGCATGAACAGATGATCGAGCGCGTGGCCGATGTTGAGGAACAGTTGCGAGATGCGGGATTGGTCCAACTTATCCCCCGGGAACGATTCAACGGTGTCCCATGATAAGGCTGGCGTTTGTGGCCTGCTCACTTTAAACTGACATGAACTATAGAGAACAGGACAATGTCCTTTCCCGGCTATCTCAGCCCCGACAGCTACCAGGACACGCCGCGCCCGGTAGTGGTCATCGCCAATGACTACCCTCCCAATTTCGAGATCGCGCCCCACCGCCACCGGCGCGCCCAGTTGCTCTACCCGTCCTCGGGCGTGATGACGGTCAGGACCCAGCACGGCACCTGGGTGGTGCCGCCGCTGCGCGCGGTATGGATTCCCGTCGGCGTCGAGCACCAGGTGCTGACCATGGGACGAGTCGCCATGCGCAGCGTCAACGTCGCTTCCCGCGCCGCCCGGCGGCTGCCGCACGAATGCTGCGTAGTCGGTGTCCCGCCCCTCCTGCGCGAGCTGATCCTGCGCGCGGCGCAACTGCCCCGCCTCTACGATGAGCGCGGGACGGACGCGCGCGTCATGCAGCTCATCCTGGATGAAATCCGCGCGCTGCCGGTGCTGCCGCTGCACCTGCCCGCGCCCGCGCACCGCCGCCTGGCGCTGATCTGCGATGGGATACGCCGCGAGCCTGGAACGGATGACTCGCTGTCGGACTGGGCCGGACGGACGGGAAGCAGCACGCGCACCCTGGCGCGCCTGTTCCGCGCGCACACCGGGATGACGTTTTCAGCCTGGCGCCAGCAGGCGCGGCTGTTCGATGCGCTCACGCGGCTTGCCGCGGGCGAACCGGTGACGCGGGTCGCGCTCGACCTCGGCTACGCCAGTCCC
>MERI01000168.1 GCA_001772005.1 Betaproteobacteria bacterium RIFCSPLOWO2_12_FULL_62_58
ACCGAGCAGCTCGAAGCGTCGCCGGATCGCCTCCGCCAGATTGCGCGGCGTCGCGGCCTCCCTGGCCAGCGCGGCGCGCAGGATGTTGCGGGCTTCGTCCTCCATCGAGCGCTGGTGGTGGGCGGCACGCACCCGCAGCCGCGCCTTGGTTTGCTCATCGAGCTTGCGGATCGTGATGCTCGGCACAAGTCACCCCCCAAGTGCAATCAATGATTGCATTGTATGCACTCGTGCGCCTTGAGTCAATGAAGGAGGAAGGGTGTTAAAGGCAGTGACTGGTGGGACGTGACTGATGGCGCGTGACGCGGCCGCCGATTACGCGACGACGACGGTAAGCTTTCCTTCCGCGCGGCGCCGGGGCGCTTCCTTGATCACGATCTGCACATCCCAGCCCAAACTGGTCAGACAGTCGATCAGCCTCCGCTCCGAAAAGCCCCGGAACCGGCCGCGGAGCATCGCCGAAACTTTGGGTTGTGTAAGTCCCAGCACCTTGGCGGCCTCGACTTGGGTAAGACCCCGCCGCCTGATGATCTCCGCGATCTTGGAGATAAGCTGGGCCTTCACCAGCATTTCGTCCGCGTCCGCATACCCGAGATCGGCGTATACGTTGCCGCTCCCCGCGTAAATAGGGATACGTTCACTTACTTTGTGTTTGCCCATCTCTCAGCTCCTTGGCACGCCTGGCGGCCACTTTCAGTCGCTCCCGTATCAAATCCATGTCCGGCTTCGGGGTGGCGATGCCGGATTTCGATTTCTTCTGGAAAACGTGCAAGACATACACGCTTTCCTCGAACCGAACCGTATACACGGCGCGAAACGTGTTTCCACGCGAGTCTTCGACAACCTCGAGCACACCCGCTGAGCCGAATCCCTGCAACGGCTTCGCCTGTTCATGCCTCCCTCCGATTTGCGCCAGATAGAGAGCATAGCCAAAAACATCAATGACCTCCTCCGGTAATGCCTTGAGATCCTTCTTCGAGCTCCCGATCCATTCCAGGGGCTTCGGCTGGCGGGATGCCGGGTCCATGCTGCAATTATACCTGATTTAGGATAAGCGCCCGAGTCATAGGGGCGGGCCGAAAATCAAGGAGGAAGGAGGAAGGAAAAGCGTCAATGATGAATGCGGAATGATGAACGGCAAGGCGGGGAACGGGAGGTCGACAGTTGAGGTGTTGACTGGTGGGCGGTGCCCACCCTACGACTCTGCTCGGCGGGTTCGAGCAGCCGGACGTTCATCGCGTGCGATATTTGGCGAGTACGTCCTCAAGGGGGATCGCGCGTATCTGGCCTTTCCGGTACGCCGCAAGGCGATCCTGCGCTTCCGCCGCCCACGCGGCATCGATGTTTTCGTCCGGACGGTCCAGCTCGTTCAGCAGGCCCTCGACCAGTTCCAGTTGCTCCGCCGGGGACAGCGTTTTCGCTTGTTCAAGAAGCTCTTCGGTTGACATGGTGGTTTCTCCGAATCATCGATTCGCATTGTGCATCATACCCCGCCCTTGCGCCGCTGCTGCATGTACTGACGAAGCGAGCCGAATCGAACGCGCAACCGCCGTATAGAAGCGCCGGTTTCTCTCGATGGTGCCATCGTTTTCATGTCTGCTGTCATAATGTAACAATTAATGAGGGCTTTACCAGCTTGTTTCTGAAATATCACTAGAAAGGAGCGTGCGCCATGACGTAGTGATCCATCACAGGAGACTCGTCAGTCACGTACCTATCGGCGTCGCCGGCACCGCTACGAGTATCGCTGGGTGCTGCGTGACTGGAAAAATTTGCCGCTTTTGGGCGCGCCCCTACTGCTCGATCGTCATTTGGCGGACGGGCGCCGCGCCATTGCACGCTTTCATTCGGACAGCGAAATCACGCTGCGCAGCACGGCACCGTGCTGGTACCGGAAGGTCTATGATCGCCAGCTGTGCACCTTCAATGACAAACAGCTTCGCCTCTGGCTCGCCGACGCGGGCTACGATCCTGTTTTTGAAGCCAACCACCGCCACCGCGCCAACTGGTCATGGTGGTAGGTGTGTCCGCGCCTCGTCGAAGATCTGCTGCAACGTCGCGTTGTAGATGTCGTTGCGCTCGACCCAGCGCGTGAGATGCACCGGCGCGGTAATGGGTGAATGATGAATGATGCGGCGGATGGGCGATGGGTGATGGGTGGGGTGTGACTAATACGGCGTGACTGGTGGGGCGTGACTGGAGAGGCGTGACGTGGTGAGGCGTGACTGGAGAGGCGTGACGTGGTGAGGCGTGACTGGAGAGGCGTGACGTGGTGAGGCGTGACGCGTTGCTGGTATCCCGGTGCCGATCAGAGTTCCCTGGGCGGGGTGGTGCTGGCGCCGGTAGTGGGCAAGTGCAAAAACAACAACAGGCTTTGACGCAGGTCAAAGCGTATGCGCCCGGGCTGGATCAAATTGCTCGAGTCTGAAGGCCCCGAGACCGCTCATCCGGTGTTGCCCCGCTCTTCGGCGCTCACCAGGGAAGTCGATCACGCGAGGCTTATCCCCTCTTTTTCACGATGGAAGGAGATCTGTCATGGTTAAAGAAACTCTGCGTCGGGAAGATCAACGGAGATATTCGCTATCCCAGCATGAGCTTGAGAGGAGATGGAAGGCCGTCCGTGAGCGAATGGCCGCCAGAGGAATTAGCCACCTTGTCGTTCAGAGTCAACAGCGATTCGTCGGCGGCTACTTACGCTGGTTCACCGATTTGCCGGGGATGAATTACCACATCACCGCGGTGTTTCCGCTGGACGAGGATATGACGATCATCGCGCACGGCGCGCCGGCGCCGGCACCGCCCGCCACGCCACCGGAATGGGCCTTGAGAGGCGTCAAAGAGCGGATCAATACGCCGGCGTTCCCGAATGTCTGCTGGGAGGATGCCTGGGATGCGGACAAGGCCGTGGCAGTCATCACGCGCAAGAAGCCGAATACGGTCGGCCTGGTGGGGCTGGGGAACATGTCGGCGGCGCTGTATGAAAATCTGAAGAAGGGATTGCAGGGCGTGAATGTCGTCAATGCGACCGACCTCGTGGATGAGGTCCGAATGGTAAAGAGTGAAGAAGAGATCAAGCTTCACCGGGAGGCGGCATACCTGCACGAGATGAGCTATGGCGTTGCCAAGCAGGCGATTTGGCCGGGCGGGCGGCCCACACTATGGGCAGGGCAGTTGGGGCAACACCCGTGTCCGCCGGACCTTCAGGGAAGGCGACATCATCAATATCCTGATCGAGTCAAGCGCGGCAGGCGGGTATTGGTACGACTTGCGAAGGTTCATCTGTATCGGCAGCGCTCCGAACGAACTCCAGGACGCCCATGCGATCGTCAAGGAGGCGCGGAATATTCTGGCGGCCAACCTCAAGCCCGGGCTGGTGCCGGGTGTCGCCCTCGAAGCAAGTGACCAGTTCCTGAAAAGCAGGGGATGCCCGCCCGAGTCCCGCGTGGCAGGACATGGCCAGGGACTGGATCTCGTGGAAAGACCGGTGGTTCGCCCGGAAGAGACTGCCAGACTCCAGGCGGGTATGGTGATCTCGTTGCATCCCACGGCGAAGACGAAGCACGCGGCGGCGTCCCTCGCGGACACCTACGTCATCGGGGAATCAGGCGCCGTTCCCCTGTACGGAAATCTGTTCGACGACAACGAACTCTTCGTCGTGAGCTGATTGGTGACCGGTGGTGCGTGACTGGTGAGGCGTGACTGGTGAGGCGTGACTGGAAAGGCGTGACTGGAAAGGCGTGACTGGTGGGGCGTGACGTGGTGAGGCGTGACAGATACGGCGGGAGATCGGGGGGGCGGGGGGGCGATAGATCCCTGGAGAGCGGGAGGGCGTGAGGTCGACAGTCGAGCTGTTGACTGGTGGGCGGGGCCCACCACACGACTATTTTCCTCTGCCGACCTTGCAGGTCGCAGCCTCTTCGCGAATCACCCGCCGCAGCGTGTCCTCCAGGCTTTCGCGCTCGATGGCCTGCCTCAGCGCCTCGTTGATCAGCGTCTGTTAGCCGCGAGCGCCGGCGCGCGCCTTGAAGAACTCCACCACCGCCGCGTCGAGATACATGGTGAGGCGCTTTTTGCCGCGCGGCACGACCTTGCCGGCGACGCGTGTGACGCCGTGCCCCATCATCTCAGCCGTGACTTGAGGAATGTCGGACAAGTCGATATCCGCATCGCGCATTGCCTTGAGGCGCGGCCAGTCGGATTTCGAAACCGCCCGCTTATCGAGCTTTGCATAATTGGCTAACAGTCGTAATAGGCCGATGTCATTCCCGTGGCAACGGGAAAGCGCTACTCGATTTCGGAGAATTCGACTATCCTTAATAGCGGTAGCAAACTAGCGGTAGCAAAGCGTCGAAGAGCCTCAACCGATTTTCAGGGAGGAGAACATGCCCCTGCTCACCCGTTGTGTGATTGCCGCTGCCGCCGCATTCGCGTTCGCGACGCTCGCCTGGGCCCAGGCTTGGCCCGTCAAGCCGATTCGGCTGGTCGTCAATTACCCCGCCGGCGGGACGACCGACCTGATGGCCCGCGCCTTCGCGCCGCAGCTGGCCGAGACGCTGGGCCAGCTGGTGGTGATCGAAAACCGCGGCGGCGCGGCCGGCAACATCGGTCTCGAGGTGGTGGCCAAGTCCGCCGCGGACGGCTACACCTTGCTCGCTACGTCCGGCAGCCCCATCGTCGTCGGTCCGCACCTGTACAAGCTCGGCGTCGATGTGGCCAGGGACCTGGTGCCGATCACCCCGTTGGCGCGCATCCTGACGTTGCTGGTGGTGCGTCCGGGCTTGCCGGTGCGCAGCGTCGCCGAGCTGATTGCCTACGCCCGGGCCAATCCCGGCAAGCTCAATTACGGATCCGTGGGAAGCGGCAGCACCCTGCACATACACGCCGAAAAGATGTTGCGCGCGGCGAAACTTCAGGCCACCCACATTCCGTACAAGGGCGCGGCGCAAATGGTCACGGCCCTGCTTAGCGACCAGGTCGATTTCGCGTTCGACTCGGGCCTGACGATCCAGCATATCAAGGCCGGCAAGCTGCGTGTGCTCGCGGTGGCGAGCGCCGGGCGTTCGCCGATCTTCCCTGACACGCCGACCATGATTGAATCGGGGCTGGAAGTTAATGATGCGCTGTTCGGCGTGTACGCGCCGACCGGTACGCCGCGCGAGATCGTCACGCGCCTGAACCGCGAGATCGGCCGCATCATGCAGACTGCCGAGGCGCGCGCTGTGCTCGCCACTTTTGCGGCCGAGGCGTTCACTGCTTCGCCCGAGGAGTTCGCGGAGATACAGCGTCGCGACCGCGAGCGCTACGGGGTGTTCATACGCGAGGCCAACATCCGCGCCGATTGAACGGGCGTGCGGCCGCGGTGGTTATTTTCGTGGATCGTGGATCGTGGATAGGGATTGACAGTCCCCGGCGAACGCGTTGCTTCAAGGTTGCGTTTTGGCATCTTGGCCTCTGGCCCGCCCGCGCTTGCCATACGATCCAGTGCACCCGCCGCTCGACCCGGCGTTGACACGTTCGATTTGTGCGTAGCGGTCGGTGCCGGACACCATTTTCACTGGGCCGTCAGGGTCGAAGACGAGTTTCTCGGGCCGCTCCTGTTACGCCGCCCGCTGCAACTCATAGCCGCGGATCAGCACGTCCGCCGGCAGGTCGAGGCCCGCCGCGAGCCGCCGGATCATGTCCAGGGTCAACGGGCGCACGCGGTTCAGCACTTCGGCCACCCGCGCGCGCGAGCCTATGTAAGGTTCGAGGTCCTTGCGCGTAAGCTCGCGCGCTTCCATGATGTGCCGCAGGAAGTCGATCGGATCGGGGGCTTCGATCGCGTAGTGCTTGCGCTCGTAGGCCTCGATGAGAAGGGTGAGCACTTCGAGCCGGTCGGCCTCGGGCGTGCCCTGCGGCGCATCCCAGAGCGCTTCGGCCTGCTTGAGCGCGGTCTGGTATTCGCGCTTGGATCGAATCGGACGCAGTTCCATGGTTGCACCTCAGATCGTACGGGCATCGATCCTGTCGTACTCGCGGTGCGTGCCGATGAACCGGATGAACATCATGCCCCGGTTGTAATGCACGGCGGCGACGAGACGGTAGTCGTTGCCCTTGATGTTGAAAACAACGCGGTTGTTCGCGATGAAGCTTGCGTTGCGGTAAGCGGCCTTGATATCGGCAGGCCTGCGCCAATCGGCGCGGCTGGCATCCGCATACCACGATCGCAGCGGGATTTCGGCGTCGGGGTGTCTGTCCCAGAAATTCCGCAAAGTGCCCAGCGCGATGAGCCGCATCGAGATACTCTAGCACGCTCCCATAATGGGAGCAAGCGGTCGCTTTACATTTTACTCAATACGTTGAGTATTTTTACTCAAGACCCGGAGCAAGAGCAACTCGAAGATTCCCGACTGCCCGCGAATGACATATCGCTCATCCCCACCCCGGCCCCCCATCTAAGGGGTAGGGAACATCGCGGATAAGACCGGAGTCGCGGTGCGCAATGCGCCCTGCCACTGCTGCAAAGATGAAGGCGGAAGGAGGAAGGAGGAGGCGGGACGCAGGAGGATAAATCGTGTATCGAAGCCTGGGTAAATCTAGCGAGCCGGGCCGAGGCGCCCGACGAACGGCAGCTTCAACGCCGGGGAGAACGGATCGACCCCGAGCGACAGGCCGAGCACGTTGATCTCCAGACCCTCGATGCCGCTCGCCAGCACGCCGAGCAGGCCGTAGAGCGACACCTGAAAGCCGCTGCCGCTGGGCGCCGCCGCCACCAGCCTGTCGCGGAGATAGTCTTTGCCGATCGCGGTCGGCGGCAGGTCGATCGCGAGTTCAGGCACCGCGCGGCCGACCCAGGCGGTAAAGGTGTTGGAATTGGGTCCCGGCCAGACCGTGTATTCCCCGCCGTAAGGATAGTCGCGGGCGGCCTTGCCGATGCGTTCGATCAGCGCGTCAACGCCGTCTCCGCGCTTATCGGCCAGCAGCTCGGGCGCATTTCCGAACCAGCGCTCATCGGGCACGCGTTCCCGGATCACTACCGCCGAATCGTTCGAGCGCAATCGCCAGCCGATGAGTTCGTAGGTCGTATAAGCCCTGGCGCCGGTCGGCTTGACTGCGATCCAGGTGTGGATGCCGATATAGCCGCGCCAACCCCAGGTGCGGGCGCCGTAAACCTGGACGACGGCCTCCGAGGTGGCGGCCGGATCGGGCGCCAGGCCGACCGGCTCGCGACTCGCGGTGCGCCAATCCTGCGCCACTGCATTGGCGCCCGGTGCGACCGCGAGCGCCATGATGCAGAAGGATAAGCAGAAAAGCCGGATGCGGCGGTGTATTTTCATGTCCTGTTGTTCGGCAAGCAATAGCGCGCAGAGTTCCGGCGGGCATGGGTATTGGATCACTGGGGCGGCACAGCGCAACCCGCTTACAGGGGGTTGGTGTAATTCGCGATACGCGAACCGGGACAACGCGCGCAGCGTCATTCCGCTACCAAACTGCTGCGCCCGGATCGCCTTGCCTTGTACATCAGATCATCCGCGCGGCGGACGAGCGTGTCCGCATCTTCCTCGCCCTCGAACTGGCACACCCCAAAGCTGCAGGTGACCCGGGCGACAGTGTCGAAGCTCGCGGTGGCGATGCTCGTCCGCAGGCGTTCCGCCAAGGTGACGGCCTTCCGCAGACTGGTGTTGGGAGTGATGATGAGAAATTCCTCTCCCCCGTAGCGAGCAAGCCGGTCGAGGCCGCGCAGCTCCTCGCGCACGAGTTCCGAGATGGCGACCAGGACGCGGTCACCGGCCGCGTGACCGTGGTCGTCGTTGATCTCCTTGAAATGATCGACGTCAAACATGATCACCGACAGCGGGTCTCCATAGCGCCGCACCCGATGGATCTCGGTTTCGAGAAAGTCGTAAAGCGATCTCCGGGTATAGGCGTTGGTGAGGAGATCGCGATCCGCCATTCCACGCAATTTTTCCTCGAAGCGTTTGCGCTCGGTAACGTCATGATTGACGCTGATCGCGCCGACGATGCCGCCTTGTTCATCGCGGATCGGCATTGCCGAGTTAAGGATGATTTTGCGGGCGCCATCAAAGCATTCGATTTCCACTTCCTCGTCGATCGAGATCTCTCCGCTGCGGATGGCGCGCGCGGCGGCCCATTCTTCCGCCTCGACACGTCTGCCGTTGGCGACCCACCAGCCCTTGTATTCGCCTAACTGGTCGACCCCGACGTAGCGCGCGCCACCCCAGATGCGCTGGCCGGCGAGATTGCCGTAGAGGATTTTGCCGGCTTTATCCATGAACCAGACACCCACCGGCAGCATGTCGACGACTTTCTGCAGCACATCGATGCGATCGAGAAGCGACATGGAAAGGCCCCTCCTTCAGTCCTTGGTTCTGACGAGAACGGCTTCGACCGCTTCCAAGGGCACGACCGCGTCGAAGAACTCCTTTCCGGCAACAGCGCCCAATTGCACCAGCTTGCCGGTGACATTGTGGACGGTGCCGGTGATCTCCTGACCGGAGCGCACGCGCACCGTCACCCGCTTGTCCTTTTGCGCGGCCAACACCGTTTCGACCGAGTCGGTCGCCGCAATCCGAAGTTCGGCGCTGGCCGCCGGAACGGCGGTGCCGGCGAGCGCTGCGCCGAGCAAGAACACCGGAATCATATTTCGCATGTTGGTTTTCTCCCGTTGTGAAATTGCGATCGGTTCAGAGCTATCGCTCTGCGATTTCTCCAGTCCGCTTGAGGTTGACGCAGCAATATCGTGCGCTTCGCGGGCCGCCTTCGCAAGCCGCGGGAACCGTGCCCGCTCGTCACCCAAAACCCGGGCGCCGCGGAAATATGGTTACAATTGCGGCTGTCATATCCACCCATCAATCCGCGGAGCGCATCATGACTCAATCACAGGAAGGCAGTCTCAGCCCGGAGACTGTCCTTCAGGAAATGAAAAAAAACGGCGTCACGCACGTGGTCTGGCTGCCCGACAGCGAGACCAACTGGCTGTATCTGCTGATGAAGGCCGACCCGTCGCTTACGCTTGTTGCGGTAGCCCGTGAAGGGCTGGCATTTTCCGCCGCTGCCGGAATATCCGCGGGCGGAAAAACACCCGCCATCCTCGTCCAGAATACCGGCTTGATGGAATCAGGGGACTCGCTTCGGGGTTGGGCGCTGGGGCTGAACATCCCGGTGGTGCTCATCGTCGGTTACCGCGGTTGGACGCGTCACGGCGTCACGCAGGATACCGCCGCCACCTACACCGAACGATTCCTTAATGCCTTCGGCATCAATTACTACCTGGTCGAAAACAACGCTGACGCGTCGCGCATCTCGGTGGCATTTGAAGAGGCGAAGAAGACGAAGAAACCGGTCGCCGTGCTTGTCGGCGATGAATACCACGGCTTCAACCGGTAGGAGACGCGCCATGTTCGAAACGGCGGAAATGTTCAAGATTTTCCAGAAATACCGCGGCGACGCCGTCGTGGTTCCGGGCCGGGGCGGCCGTCACTGGATTCATATCAGCACGAAGCCCAACCGGGATGTCCCTCTGGGCGACCCCGCCATGGGCGGCCACGCATCGTTTGCCCTGGGTCTCGCGCTGGCGCGCCCGCAGAACAAGGTGGTCGTCTTCGATTCCGAAGGCGACTTGCTGATGGGACTGGGGGTGCTGGCGACCGTCGGGGAGCAGCAGCCGAAAAACTTCTATCACTTCATGCTCGACAACGAATGCTACGCCACTACCGGGGGGCAGCCCGTCCCCAACGCCAGGAACGTTGCCTACGACGTCATTGCGCGTGGAGCCGGTTATCCGCGCGCCTTCGCTTTTGACAACCTCGAAAGCTTCGCCATCAACATCGAGGCGATACTGACCCAGCCCGGCCCGGTATTCGTCGCGATGAAGGTTCTTCCCGAGGTGGAGAACAAGCCCATCGGCCAGCGCAAGCGATGGCAGACCCGCACCCGGGAGCAAGTGCTGAAGGACCTGCGGCAAGAGTTGGGTATCACCAACTAAACTTGTCCCGGCTTCCCGGAAAAGCTTGCATGCGCCGGCCTGGACCCGTGCCGTATTTCGCCAACCGTTGGGAGGATGCTATGAAAGTGGTGCTCCACAGGCATGTCCTCGCGCGCTGTGTGCTCGGCGCATGTTTCGCCGCGGCAGTCTCGGGCGCATACGCGCAACAGAATTATCCAACGCGTCCGGTGCGGCTGATCGTGCCGCTCGCGCCGGGCGGGCCGAGCGACATTCTGGCGCGCACGATGGCCCAGAAAATGACCGAGGGGCTCAAGCAAACGGTCGTGGTGGATAACCGGACGGGCGCGGGCGGGACCATCGGCACCGACATCGCCGCCAAGTCTCCTGCCGATGGCTACACCATGCTGTTGATCGGCGTGGCCACCCTCACCATCAACGCCAGCTTGTATCCGAAGCTGCCTTACGACACGCTGAAGGATCTCACGCCGGTGACGATACTTGCCGCCGCGCCGTATATGCTGACGGTCCATCCCTCGCTGCCCGTGAAGACGGCGAAGCAGCTTATCGCGCTGGCCAAAGCGCGGCCGAAGGAGCTCAACTATGCCTCGGGCGGCACCGGCACGGGACCGCAAATGGCGATGGAGCTCGTGATATTGCAGACCGGCATGAGCATGACGCATATCCCGTACAAGGGCACGGGCCCCGCGCTCACCGAGATGATCGCGGGACAGGTGCAGGTGGGAATGTTCAACATGATCGCCGCGCTCCCGGTCGTGCAGTCCGGAAGGCTGCGGGCCCTTTCCGTCAGCGGGGCGCGGCGCTCCAGCAAAGTTCCGGATATTCCCACCCTGGCCGAGGACGGCATCCGGGGATTCGAAGATCCGGTCGGCCACATGATCGTGGTGCCGGCGGCGACGCCCAAGAACATCGTCGCCCGGCTGCACCAGGAAATGATCAAGGCGCTGCAGTCGGCGGACGTGAAGTCGCGTCTCGAGCAGGAAGGCGCCGAGATCATCGGCAATACGCCGGAGCAGGCCGCGGCCATCGTTCGGACCGAGATCGAGAAATGGGCGAAGGTCATACGCGAAACCGGAATCCGCGCGAACTAGGCAAGCCGAGCGCCGCGAGCTGTTGTCGGCGCCTATCTTTTCGGCGCGGCCGACCAGGAATCGCGCAGCGTCACCGCGCGGTTGAAAACGGGCGCGCCGGGCTTCGAATCGCGCAGATCGGCAACGAAGTAACCGTGGCGCTCGAACTGGAAGCGCTCTTCGAGCTTCGCGTTCTTCACAGCCGGCTCGAGTCGCGCCGTGATGATCTTCTTTGAATCGGGATTCAGGTCTTCCAGAAAGTCCCGCTCTGCGCCCGGATTCGGAACCTTGAATAAGCGGTCGTAGAGCCGCACTTCGGCGGTGCAGGCGTGTCTTGCCGATATCCAGTGGATGTTGCCTTTGACCTTGACCTTGTCCGCGCCCGGCGTGCCTGATTTGGTGTCGGGGGCGTATTCGCAGTGCACGGCGGTGACATTGCCCCGCGCGTCCTTTTCGCATCCGGTGCACTTGACGACGTAGCCGTAGCGCAGGCGCACGCTGTTGCCCGGGAACAGGCGAAAGTAGCCTTTGGGCGGAGTTTCCGTGAAGTCTTCGCGCTCGATCCACAGTTCATTCGAGAACGGCACCACGCGCTTGCCCAGTTCGGGTTTTTGCGGATGGTTGGGCGCGTGGCATTCCTCCTCCTGGTTCTCGGGGTAGTTGTCGATCACGAGCTTCACCGGGTCGAGCACCGCGATGCGCCGCTCGGCGCGCTGGTTCAAGTCCTCGCGCACGCAGTCTTCGAGGACGGAATAGTCGATCCACGAATCGGCTTTGGAGACGCCGATGCGCTCGGCGAAGAGGTGAAAGCTCTCGGGCGTGTAGCCGCGGCGCCGCGCGCCGACCAGCGTCGGCATGCGCGGGTCGTCCCAGCCGTCGACGTGCTTCTCCTCCACGAGCTGGATCAGCTTTCTCTTGGAGAGCACCACATAGGTGAGGTTGAGCCGCGCAAACTCGATCTGCTGTGGCAACGGCCGCTGCAACTGACCGCCTTCCGCGAGCCGTTCGTTGAACCAGTCGTAGAGCGGGCGATGATCCTCGAACTCCAGCGTGCAGATCGAGTGCGTGATGTTCTCCAGCGCGTCCGACACGCCGTGCGCCCAGTCATACGTCGGATAGATGCACCACTTATCTCCGGTGCGGTGGTGCGCCGCATGCCGGATGCGGTACATCGCCGGATCGCGAAGATTGATATTGGGCGAAGCCATGTCGATCTTCGCGCGCAGCACGTGTGCGCCGTCCGCGTGCGTGCCGCCGCGCATTTCGCGCAACAGGCGCAGGTTCTCCGCGGCGGGACGGTCGCGGTACGGGCTGTTCTTGCCGATCTCGGCAAACGAGCCGCGGTTAGCCCGCATCTCTTCCGCGCTCTGGCTGTCCACGTATGCGAGTCCGCGCTCGATCAGGTTCTCCGCAAAACCGTAGAGATGTTCGAAATAATCCGACGCGTAGTAAAGATGCCCGCCCCAGTCGAAGCCGAGCCATCTCACCGCATCGAGTATGGAATCGACGTACTCCTGCTCTTCTTTTTCCGGATTCGTGTCGTCGAAGCGCAGGTGGCAGAAGCCGCCGTAGTCGCGCGCCAACCCGAAGTTGAGACAGATCGACTTGGCGTGCCCGATGTGCAGGTAGCCGTTGGGTTCCGGGGGAAAGCGCGTGCGGATTTTGGCCGGGTCGGGCGGGGCGCCGGCATGCGTCGCAGCCGGACCGGGTTTGCCGCCCCAGGTGCGCGCGGCATGCTTGCCGGCCGCGAGGTCGGTTTCGATGATGCTGCGAATGAAATTCGACGCGGACGGCGCCTGCGGCGCGGGTTTTTTTGATTTGATGGTCGAGGTGTCGGACATCGGGCTTTCCGGTAAAGCGCTATTTTAGCCCACGTCGTGAACCGGCCCAGGGGCCTGCGCGCGCTCGACCATGCCGTAGTCGCGCACGACGCTGGCAACGCGGATGCGGTATTCGGCGAAAATCTCCTCGCGCCCGCGCCGCTGCGCGTCGCGGTGGGCCGGGTGGCCGCGCCAGCGCGCGACCGCCGCCTCATCGCGCCAGAATGACAGCGACAGGATCTTGCCTTCGTGATAGAGGCTCGCGAAACGCTCGACCGAAATGAAGCCGTCGATCTTTTCCAGTTCGGCGCGGAGCTGTTGCGCTGTCGCGAGATAGTCCTTTTCACGGCCGGGTTTAGGCTGTACTTCGAAGATCACGGCATACATTGGCGGGCTCCGTAGCGAGGGGAATACTGGGCGAAATGGATCGCGGGCGACTCGCGATCCCGTTTTCATGGCATTCTTCCTGTTTGCCGTCCAGCGCCGCATTGTGCCCGGAGACGGCCGCCGGACGGATTGGTTTTGCTAACCGGGCTGGTCGGTTATTCTATACCTCCCGCATGAAAGCCTTAACCTGCCGCGTCCTCAAATCGCTCGCCGACGGCGAATTCCATTCCGGACAAACGCTGGGGTGCGCGCTCGGCATGTCGCGCGGGAGCGTGTGGCACGCGATGCGCGAACTCGACGCGGCGGGGCTCGAAATTTACAGGGTGCGCGGCCGCGGTTATCGGCTCCCGCAGCCGCTGTCGCTGCTCGACCGGGTGGAAGTGGAGCGCCATCTGGGACGCCACGCCGCGCGCTTTACGCTGGAAATCGCTGACAGCGTCGGCTCGACCAACACGCTGCTCGTGCGGCGCGCCGAAATCGGCGCGCCGAGCGCAACTGTAATCGCCGCCGAATGGCAGTCAGGTGGACGCGGCAGGCAGGGACGCGCCTGGCACGCCGGCATCGGCGGGGCGCTCACGTTTTCGCTGCTGTGGCGGTTTGCCCAAGGCGCGAGCGCTCTGGCGGGTTTGAGCCTGGCCGTGGGCGTGGCGCTCGCGCGCGCCATTGAGAAACTCGGCGTCGCCGATGCGGGCCTCAAGTGGCCCAACGATGTGCTGTGGCGGGGGCAAAAGCTCGCCGGCATCCTGATCGAGACGCAGGGCGATGCGCTGGGGCCCAGCCTGGCCGTGATCGGCGTCGGCGTCAACGTGCGTCTGTCGGACGCGGTGCGCAGCCGCATCGACCAGGAAGTGACGGACTTGGAGAGCGCCTGCGGCAGGACGCTCGACCGCAACGAGGTGCTTGCGCTGTTGCTGGTGGAGTTGAGTACTATGCTCGACACATTCACGCGCGAGGGGTTCGCGCCGCTGCGCGGCGAGTGGCAGCGCCGCCACGCGCATCAGGACCGGCGGGTGACGCTAATCTTGCCCGATGCGCAGCGTGAAAGCGGCATGGCGCGTGGCGTCGCGGAGGACGGTGCGCTGCTCGTGGAGACGCGAGCCGGCATGCGGCGCTACCACAGCGGCGAAATAAGCTTGCGGTCCACAAGACCGGCAAAGGGTGATGAGTGATGAGTGATGAGTGTACCCCCATTACCCGATTACCATGACCGAATGCGAATCTTAGCCATAGACGCCGGCAATACCCGCATCAAATGGGGTTGGTTTGACGGCCAACGCTGGGTTCAACAATCGTGGATACCCAGCGCGGAAGCCGGCAAGCTGGGGCCGGCGCTGGCGGCGCTACCGCTGCCCGACAGAATCGTCATATCCAACGTCGCCGGCGGCGCCGTGCGGGAGCTGATCGCTACGGCGCTCAAGCCACTTCGCGTGGAGCCGCAGTGGATCAAGAGCGAGGCACAGCGGTGCGGCGTCAGAAGCAGTTACGGCGATCCGGCGCAACTCGGTTCGGACCGCTGGGCGGCATTGATCGGCGCATGGCACCTGTTTCACGGCCCGTGTGCGGTCGTCAACGCCGGCACCACCCTGACCGTCGATGCGCTGTCCGGCGAGGGCGTGTTTCTGGGGGGATTCATCGTGGCCGGGGTCGACCTCATGCGCGCCGCGCTCGCGCGCGACACCGCGCAGCTCAAGCTCCAGCCAGGACGGTTCACGTATTTCCCCGATTGCACCGCGGACGCCATCATGAGCGGCGCCATCAACGCGCTCGCGGGCAGCATCGAGCGCATGCTGCGTTTCATGGCGGAAACCGGGCAGATCGCGCCGCTCATCGTGCTCTCGGGCGGCGCAGCCGCTTTCCTCGAGCCGCAGCTTAACGCGCGCGTCGAGGTCGTGGATAATCTGGTATTGGAAGGACTGGTATGCATCGCCCTCGACAGAAGCGGTGAACAAGTGAACGAGTGAACGCGTGAACGCGTGAACCCCCTCACCCGAGCCCGACCCCCTCGCCCGCTACGCAGGCTCTCCCCCGGCAGTCCGGGGAGAGGGTGCTTGTTTAGTCACCCGTTCACCCGTTCACTCGTTCACGGGTTTCACGTATGAGAGCCTTTTTCCTCTTGCTGGTACTGGCGAACGTCGCGTTCTTCGCTTATGCCGTGATGGGACGGCAGCAGAGCGGCGCGGACAACCAGATTCCGCTGCTGGAGATCAGCCCGGAAAAAATCCGGCTGATCAAGTCCACCGGCGGTGCCGCTGCGGCGAAACCGAAACCGTCCAACGCGCCGGCAGGCACGGTTTCGGCTGCGCCCGCCGCATGCCTGGAGTGGGGCGTGTTTGCGGGTCCCGACGTGGCGCGAGCGGATGCGGCGCTCGCCCGGCTGGAGCTGCCCCAGACGCTGGTGCAGCGCGCGGTCGCTGATGCGGGCGGCTACTGGGTCTATATCCCGCCGCTCAAGACCAAGGCCGATGTCGACAAGAAGCTTGGCGAGCTGAAAGCCCTCGGCGTCACGGAGTTCTTCGTGGTGCAGGACGCCACCCCGTGGCGCAACGCGATCTCGCTCGGCATTTTCAGGACCGAGGAGGCAGCCAGGGGTTTCCTCGATGCGCTGCGCGGCAAAGGCATGCAGTCGGCGGTCGCCGAGCGGCGCGAGAACTTTCTCAGGCAGATCGCCTACTACGTGCGCGAGCCGACTGAAGCGATCGTGGCGAAGCTCGCCGAGCTGCAACGCGAATTTCCCGGCACCCAGATCAAGGCCGTGGCCTGCCCGCCGGCGGACGCCGCAAAAGGTTGAACTGCGTGAATGAGTGGATGAGACCCGTTCACCCGTTCACTCGTTCACTCCTTCACCCGGACGACGGGCCCTGCTTGCGCACGCGGTTGATGAGGGCGGTGGTCGAGCGCGGGTGTTCGAAGGGGATCGAATGCGCGGCACCACCCCAGCCCAAGACTTCCTTGGCGCCGACGATGGCCTCGGGTTTCCAGTCGCCGCCCTTTACCAGCACGTCGGGCCTGAGCGCCAGGATCAGATTGAGCGGCGTATCCTCCTCGAACCATGTCACGACATCGACTGCCGAGAGTGCGGCGACCACGGCCAGCCGGTCATCGAGCGTGTTAATGGGGCGATCCGGACCTTTGCCGAGGCGCTTCACCGAAGTGTCGGAATTGAGCGCGACGATGAGGCTTGCGCCGAGTGAGCGCGCCTGCGCGAGATAAGTGACGTGGCCGCGGTGGAGGATGTCGAACACGCCGTTGGTGAACACCAGCGGCCGCGCGAGCCGCGCGACGCGCGCGGGAAGCTCATGGGGAGCGCAAATCTTGTGCTCGAATGACGGGGCCGGATGCATCCACGCTCGGCGGTAGGTCAGGTTAGTGGTAAGCAGTGAGCGGTAAGCAGTAAGCGGCAAACCGTATGAGATCGCCGGTTATTCGCCATCTTGCATTTAGCTGCTCACCGCTTACCGCTCGCCGCTCACGCTAGTCGAGGTACTCGAAGATCCGCACCACCTTCTGCACGCCGCCGGTGGTGCGTGCGATCTCGGTGGCTTCGTTCGCTTCCTGCCGTTTCACCAGACCCAACAGGTAGACCACGTTGTTCTCAGTGACGACCTTGACGTGGAGCGGATTGAATTTCTGCGCGTCGACAAACCGCGCCTTGACCTTGGAGGTGAGATAGGAATCGTTGGCGCGCGCCGACAGCGAGCTGTTGCCGGCGACCTGAAGCTCGTTATGCACGCCGCGCACGTTTTCCACCGCGCGCGCAATTTTCTCGGCTTCGGCTTTGGCCGCGGCGTCGGCGACTTCGCCGGTGAGCAGCACCATCCGGTTGTAGCTGGTGGCGTTGAGGTGTGCGTCTTTGACTTTCCCGCCGATACGGTTCAGCGTCTTGAACTCGATGCCCTCGTCTTCGGCGAGGGTGCCGACCGTGCGCCGGTCTTCGGCGACCATCACCCCGGTGGCGGCAGCGCCGCCGACGATGACGGGTACGCAGCCGTTGATCAAGGGAAGGGCAAGCAACAATACAGCAAGGATGTGGCGCATTTTATTCAACTCCCAATAATAAACAATCGATGGCGTCGCACAGGCAGTGCAACGCGAGCAGGTGTACTTCCTGGATGCGCGCGGTACTGGTCGCGGGAACGCAGATGTGGATGTCGGAAGGCTTCAGAACTTCGCCGATCCTGCCGCCGCCCCTGCCGGTCAGCGCGACTACGCTCATCTGACCCTCATGCGCGGCCTCGATCGCCGTTACCACGTTGCGCGAATTGCCGCTGGTTGATATGGCGAGCAGCAGGTCCCTGGCGTGACCGAGGGCGCGCACCTGCTTCGAGAACACTTGTTCGAAGCCGTAGTCATTGGCGATCGAGGTCAGCGTCGAGGTGTCGGTGGTGAGCGCGATTGCGGCAAGCCCGGGGCGCTCCATTTCGAACCGGTTCAGCAGTTCCGCCGAGAAATGCTGCGAGTCCGCGGCCGAGCCGCCATTGCCGCAGGCGAGTATTTTTCCGTCGTGCTTCAGACATTGCACCATGCGTTCTGCGGCGGCCGCAATCGGCCCCGCCAGCGCGTCCATGCTTTGCAGTTTGAGGTGCGCGCTTTCGGAAAAGTTCTCGCTGATCCGGCTAATCAGGTCCATGTGGCGTATCGCGAAAGATTGGGCCGTATTCTACAGAGTGGGAAGCTCATTCTCCAAATGCGTTCCTGACCCACTCGATCTGCGGCGGCTCGCCGCGGACGAGCACCGCATCAAAGCGGCACGGCGGCGTGCCGCGGCGGCGGGCGAGATAGTGGCGTGCCGCGGTGATGAGCCGCTTGCGTTTCGCCGCGGTAATGCTTTCCCGGGCGCCGCCGAAAGCGTCCGACCTGCGCTGGCGCACTTCGACGAATACCAGGGTGTCGCCGTCGTGCGCGACGAGATCGATTTCGCCGAAGCGGCAGCGGTAATTGCGCTTGACGATGGTGAGGCCCTGGGCCCGCAGGAAGTCGGCAGCGAGCGATTCGGCGGCTTCGCCCCGGCGGTTCATTGCTGGCCGGCAAAGATCAGCAGTTTGCCTTCGGCAAACTGCGCACTCGTGAGTTCGCGCGCGAACTGCTGATCGCGGCCGAGACTCAGGCGCCCGGTCACGCCGTCAAGCGCGCCGCCGCCGTGGCCCTCGAGCAGCGCCTGCATGATACGGAACGCGTCAATGCCGAGCGCGTAGAGCCGTTCGAGGTCGAGCGCATCGCGGAACTCCTGGCGCGGATACACCATCACCGCCGGATGATCGGGTTGCAGCAGCCATGGCATATCGAGGAACCGGATGTCGGCGAGATCGAAGCCGGCGAGCGGTCCGGCGTTGCCGGGGTGGATCTGCGAAGTGGCGTAAAGCGGCAGGGAGCCGAGATAGGGGCGCGCGAGCCGCGCCCGCTGGAAATCGAGCGCGAGGAATGCCATGTCGGCAAGGCCGAGACCGATCGCCTGCTTGATGCGGGTGAGGCCGGCCGGGTCGGTGCTGAACTCATATGCCGCGACATGCTTGCCGCCGAGCCGGGTGAACTCGTCGACAAACGCCTGATGGATGCGGCGCAGCAGCGGCGTATCACCCGTGATGGTGAACGCGTTGAGCCGGCCTTCCTTGACGGCAAGTTGCGCGACCTGGCGTGCTTCGGCTTCGACGTGCAGGCTCAGCATATAGAGATTCGGCGGTACGGGGACCGCGCCGTCCGGAACATTGAGCGCAAGGGTGGGCACCCGGACGGCGTTGCTGGCTGCGAGCGCGGAGACGCCGTTACGCGTAAGCGGCCCCACGACGAAGCGCGCGCCCGCAGCAAGTGCCTGGTTGTAGCCAGCCACGATGTTCCGATCGTCGTCGGTGACGGAGTAGATCCGGATCGGTAGCGGTGCTCTGCCTTGGGTCTTGGCCGCCGTCAGAAAACCCAGCTTGACCGCTTCGGCGGGACGGGCGAAAACGCTCGAGTTGACCGGGAGCAGCAGCGCGATGTGCGGAATCATGGCGGGTTCGCCGCGGTCCGCCGCCGAGGTCGGAGCGGCCTCGCTGGCAAACGCGGCTGCGCCCCCGTATAGTATGGCCGCAAGCGACCACGCAAACAGCCAACGATGGAGCACGCGGCAGCACATCGCAACACCGACGGGGAAACAAAGGGAACATTATATGTAGTCGCCACCCCGATTGGAAATCTGCGCGACATCAGTCTGCGGGCACTCGATGTACTGAAAAGCGTCGCGGTCATCGCCGCTGAAGACACGCGGGTCACGGTGAAACTGCTCAACCACTTTGGCATCGCGACGAAACTCACCGCGCTGCACGAGCACAACGAGAAGCGCGCCGTGCCGCAGATCCTGGCGCTGCTCGCGCAAGGCAAATCGGTGGCGCTCGTGAGCGATGCCGGCACGCCGGCGGTTTCCGACCCCGGCACGCAGCTGGTCGCCGCCGCGCGCGCCGCGGGCCATGCGGTGACGCCGGTTCCGGGCGCCAATGCGGCGGTCGCGGCACTGTCGGTAGCCGGGCTCGCCGCGCCACATTTTCTGTTCTACGGTTTCCTGCCGCAGCGCGCCGGCGAACGCCGGCGCGAGCTCGCGCGGCTTGCCCCCTATCCGTTTGCACTGGTTTTTTTTGAGGCGCCGCACCGAATTACCGAAAGCCTTGCTGATATGCGCTGCGCCTTCGGCGCAGCGCGCCGCATCGTCATCGCGCGCGAACTGACCAAGTTGTTCGAAACCATCCATGCCTGCCCGCTGGCTGAGGCCGCGGACTGGCTCGATCGTGACGAAAACCAGCGCAAGGGCGAATTCGTGCTGATCGTCGAGGGTGCGACGCCAAGCGCCGCGAGTGACGACGAGGCGCAGCGCACGCTTTCGATCCTGCTCGCCGAATTACCGCTCAAGCAGGCGGTTGCCCTGGCGACGAAGATTACCGGCGGAAAAAAGAATGAGCTGTATGAGCTTGCGCTCGAGTTGAAGGGCAAGCGGTCAGCGGTGAGCGGTTAGCGGTAAGAAGACGAGTCATACTTTAGACCGTTTACCGTTTACCGCTTACCGTTTACCCTCTTAGGCATGAACAAGATCACCATCACCCGCCCCGACGACTGGCATCTGCATCTGCGCGACGGGGAGCATATGCGCGCGGTGCTTCCCGATACCGTGCGGCGTTTCGCGCGCGCGATCGTGATGCCCAACCTGAAGCCGCCGGTCACCACCGCTGCACTGGCGTCGCAATACCGTGAACGAATCCGTGTGGCGCTGCCCGCGGGCGCCGGGTTCGAGCCGTTGATGACGCTCTACCTCACCGATAACACGCGGCCGGAGGAGATTGCCAAGGCAAGACAAAGCGGCATAGTACATGCCGTCAAGTACTACCCGGCGGGTGCCACCACCCATTCCGATTCGGGCGTGACCGATCTCGCGTGCTGCTACGGCGTGTTGGAGGCGATGGAGGCGTGGGGCATGCCGCTCCTGGTGCACGGCGAGGTCACCGATCCCGGTGTCGACGTGTTCGACCGCGAAAAAGTCTTTCTCGAACGGGTGCTCGCGCCGCTCGTCGGGCGTTTCACGAAGCTGCGCGTGGTGGTCGAGCACATCACCACGCGCGAGGCCGTACGCTTCGTGCTGGCGACACCGGCACGAGTGGCAGCCACCATTACCGCCCACCACCTGCTGCTCAATCGCAATGCGCTGTTCGCGGGCGGCGTGCGTCCGCACCATTACTGCCTGCCGGTGTTGAAACGCGAGGAGCACCGTCAGGCGCTGATCGAGGCGGCAATGAGCGGCAATCCGAAGTTCTTCCTCGGCACCGACAGCGCCCCGCACGCGCGCCACACCAAGGAAACCGACTGTGGCTGCGCCGGCATTTACACCGCGCACGCCGGCATCGAGCTCTACGCGGAGGCGTTCGCGGCCGCCGGCGCGCTCGACCGCCTCGAGGGTTTCGCCAGCCGCTTCGGCGCCGATTTTTACCGGTTGCCGTACAACCGCGGTAGCGTTACGCTGGCGCAAGACGGATGGGGCGTGCCGGACGAAATCGCCTTCGGCGGCGATAAGTTGGTGCCGTTTCGCGCTGGCGCGACCATCGGCTGGAAAATCGTGTAAGCCCGGGGTTGCAGCCGGACGTTATAACATCGCATGGACACCCAGGCAGGCACGATACCCGCGACCGATTCTTCGCACTACTTGCGGCTGCCGTTGCCGCGAGGCGACCTCTGGATTTTCGGCTACGGCTCGCTGATGTGGGACCCCGGTTTCCCCTACGTGCAATGGGCGCCGGCATTGATCTACGGTTATCACCGCGCGCTGTGCATCTCATCGAACCGCTGGCGGGGAACGCCCGAGCGTCCCGGACTGGTGCTGGGGTTGGACCGCGGCGGCGCCTGCCGCGGTATCGCGTTCCTGGTGGCGCGCGCAGACGCCGGCCCTGCTTTGGAAGCCCTGTGGGCGCGCGAGATGCGGCGCCGTGTTTACCGGCCGCAGTTGCTGCGCGCCCGGCTTCCGGGCAAAGAAGTGCAAGTGCTCGCTTTTGTCGCCGATCCGAAGCATGCCAGCTACGCCGGACACCTCTCGATCGAGCAAACCGCCGAGCGCATAGCCAACTGTCGCGGGGCACGTGGCCCCAATCTTGATTACTTGATCCGCACCGTCGAGCACCTGTCCGAACTCGGGGTGCGCGACCACAATCTGCTGCGCGTGCTCGCCGCAGCGCGCGCCTCGGAAAGTGGAAAACCCTGACGGCGCAAGAGCGCCGCACGGTCCATTGAAACGACCGGGCCGGCGTTACCTCCTTTCCTGGCCGCTGCTGTTCCGACAAACGAAGCCCCGCATTGCACGGGGCTTCTTTACGTCATTGCGTGACGGTGTAATTCAGGCGCCGTAGTTGCGGCGCAATCATGGCACAATTGGGTTTATGAGTATAGGCTCACTGCGCTATCCGCCTCCTGGTGCCGCAGGCTTCCGGCGCCCGTAATAACAATCGACTCGAGAAACTCAAGATCAGGGAAAAGCGGGGATGGTCGGCTCGAAACCGCCCGACACCGCTTCCGGGTGGCGCCGGGCGACGCGTTCAGAAATCTCCTGCACGCGGCGCATCGGCACATCCACCATCATCAGCACCCTGCCCTGCTCGATATCTGGATGGAAGGCTTTGAGCTTGGAGTTCGGTACAGCGCTTGCGGCCATGCTCGATACCCAGGCGCCGAATAAGGCGCCGAGCAGTGCAGCGATCAACACGGTCACCAGCTGCAGAGATACACCGGCGGGAGGAAACAGTAGCACCAGCAACCCGCCGAGGGTGCCGGCGACGCCCCCGATCGCGATGCCGAGCTGGGCGCCGTGAACGACGTCCGTTTTTTGCAAGACGGTAGCTTCCGGAAGATCGGGCGGCAGTGTGCCGCGGCGGGCGAGAAAATGAACCCGCCGCTCCTCGATGCGCGCCAGCAACATCTCGTCCAGCATTTTCCGGGCGCTGTCGACATCCGGCAGCATGAAATACAGTCTGCGTCGCATAAGCATGGTTTTCTCCTCCTTTTATCCGACCGCGTTGCATACGGACCTTAAATTAGAGCGCTTCCGGCGCCGGGTAGTTTCACAAACAACGCAATTCGCTGTCTGCGTCATGGGCTCGTGCCGCCGTCGGAACCGACGCCATAGTGTTAAACTACCACTGAAGCTGGCCAGACAGTCGCTGCGTGCCTTGCGGCACGGAGAGGAAAGTCCGGGCTCCATAGGGTAGGGTGACGGCTAATCACCGTCCGCCGTGAGGCGAGGAACAGGGCCACAGAGACGAGTCCGCCGATGGCCCGCGCTACGGACTTCGCCGCCGCAAGGCGGCAAGGTCTCGAAAAAGTGGGTAGGGTGCGGCGACGTTCCCTCCTGCAAGGCGCGAGACTCGGCGGGGTGAAACGCGGCAACCTCCACCCGGAGCAACACCAAATAGGCAAGCGATGACGTGACCCGCCGAGCTTGCGGGTAGGTGGCTTGAGCCCCGGAGCAATCCGGGGCCTAGAGGAATGGCTGTCAGGGGCCGCAAGGCTCCCCACAGAACCCGGCTTACCGGCCAGCTTCTTTCTTTTTTTATTTTTCCTGTTGCGTTAGCGCAACACGGCGCTTGTCAGCTAATTTCCTGATCCGTAAGCCCAAAAAGACTTAAAGTATTACTTTCGCTTTAATTCTTATCGCGCTGTTTTTAGAGCTTAATTAACATTGCATGAAAAGCTCAAAATACATGTGAATGATCGCTCATAAGTCTTTGTCATATAAACAGAAAACGCTAGTCTCTCGCTTGACCCCTTGACCTATTTTCAATATAGTGGGTAAAAGTGGTGAATAGTGGGAGAAACTCCATTGCTCCAAAGGAGGACTCGCTATTTCCCACGGATTAAGGGGGATTCGTGTTTCGCGGCATTGCGCAACTGAATCTGGACAGCAAAGGGAGGCTGGCCGTGCCGGCCCGTCACCGCGATTTGCTGCTCGAGCGCTGCGGCGGACACCTGGTCGTCACGGCCGATGCCGACCGCTGCCTGCTCATCTACCCACTGCCCGATTGGGAACTCATTCAGCAGAAGCTTGAAGGTCTGTCGAATCTCGATCCGCGCGTGCGTGAACTGCAGCGCCGTCTGATCGGTTTTGCAGTGGACGTCGACATGGACGGCGCGGGTCGCGTGCTGATCTCCCCTGCGTTGCGTCAATTCGCCCAGCTCGAAAAAAACGTGGTGCTCGTCGGGCAGGGCAGGAAGTTTGAGCTGTGGAACAAGGACAGCTGGGAGCATTTGATCGAAGGGGCAGGCGGGTTCGGCGCGGCTGGGCTTCCGCCCGAACTGGAGGGTTTCTCTTTGTGAGCCTGGGCTCACATACCGCGGTCCTGTTGGAGCAGGCAGTAGACAGTTTGAATGTGCGCACGGACGGAACTTACGTGGACTGCACGTTCGGACGCGGTGGGCACAGCCGGCTGATCCTGGGGCGGCTCGGCGCGCGCGGGCGCCTGATCGCATTGGATCGCGATCCGGATGCGGTCAAGACGGGAGGAGAAATCGGTGATGAGCGTTTCACGATACTGCATGGCACCTTCGGGCGGCTCACCGAACTGTTGGCGGGGGCGCACGTCGCGCGGGTCGATGGCATTTTGCTCGACCTCGGTGTGTCCTCCCCGCAGCTCGACGACGCGGCGCGCGGCTTCAGCTTCCGCGTCGATGCCCCGCTCGACATGCGCATGGACACGACCCGCGGCATCACCGGGGCGCTATGGCTGGCAAGCGCGACCGAGTCCGAAATCCGGGAGGTGATAAGAAACTATGGCGAAGAACGGTTTGCTAAACAGATTGCAGCAGCGATTGTTGCGGCTCGAGCGTGGGGACCTGTTGGCACCACGCGCCAACTTGCCGCGCTCGTGGCAGAAGCCGTTCCCGCGCGCGAGCCACGCCAGGATCCGGCGACGCGTACGTTTCAAGCTATACGGATTCACGTCAATCAGGAGCTTGAGGAGTTGTCGCTAGTACTGCCGCAATGCATCGAGTTGCTGGCGCCTGAAGGACGCCTGGTGGTCATCAGCTTCCATTCGCTCGAAGACCGCATCGTCAAGCGCTTTATGCGCAAACAGGCAACGGGCGACCGTCTGCCGCCACGGCTGCCCATCAGGGCGCGCGACATCGCGGCGCCGCGCCTCAAGTTGATCGGTCGTGCCCAGCGCCCCGGTGCAGCCGAGATTGCAGCCAACCCCCGCGCGCGCAGCGCCGTGATGCGCGTGGCGGAGCGCCTTGGAAACCCGCAGGTCGCCCGCAAGGGAGAACCCGCATGATGGTCCGGTTGAATCTGGCGCTGCTCGCGATACTGATCGGTTGCGCACTGGCCCTCGTCACTTCCCAGCACCAGGCGCGCAAGCTCTATGTCGAGCTGCAAAAGGAGCAGGAACTCGCGAAACAGCTTGACGTCGAGTGGGGTCAGTTGCAGCTCGAGCAGGGCACGTGGGCGATGCACGGGCGCGTCGAGAAAATCGCCGTCGAGCAGCTCAACATGCGCGTGCCGCCGCCTTCCCGCATCCAGGTCGTGCCCGCGGCCGCACCCGAGGCAAATCCGTGAGTCCGGCTGCGCAGTCCCTGTTTTCGCTTCAACTTCCGGCGTGGCGTTCGCGGCTGCTGCTGATCGGGCTGCTCACGTGGTTTGTGGCGCTTGCGGGGCGCGCTCTCTACCTGCAGGGGCTGCACAACGATTTCCTGCAACGCAAGGGTGAATCGCGTTACTCGCGCGTGATCGAGATCAGCGCGACCCGTGGCATGATCGTCGACCGCAACAAGGAACCGCTTGCGATATCGACACCGGTCGAATCGGTGGCGGCGAGCCCGGCCGACATCGAGATCACGCCCGAGCAGACGTTGCAGCTCGCGAACCTGCTGGAAATGAACGTTGGCGAGGTCAGAAAGAAGTTTGCCGATCTCAAGCGCGAGTTTATCTATCTCAAGCGCCAGTTGCCGCCGGAGCAGGCCGCGAAAGTGATCGAGCTCGGCATTCCGGGGGTGTTTCTGCAGCGCGAGTATCGCCGCTACTACCCGGCCGGTGAAGTGATGGCGCACATCATCGGTTTCACCGGCGTCGATGATAACGGTCAGGAGGCGCTGGAACTCGCATTCGACGATACGCTCGCCGGCAAACCGGGGAGCCGCCGCGTGATCAAGGACCGCCTCGGTCACATCATCGAGGACGTCGAAAGCATCCAGCAGCCCCAGAACGGCAGGATGCTCACGCTTGCGATCGACACCAAGATCCAGCACGTTACGTTCCGCGAATTGAAGAAAGCGGTCGCCGAGCACCGTGCCAGGGCCGGCGGCATTATCGTGCTCGATGCCGTCACCGGCGAAGTGCTGGCGATGGCGAATCTTCCTTCGTACAACCCCAACAACCGCGGGAAGTTCGATCCGAAACGCACGCGCAACCGAGCGGTGACCGATCTGTTCGAACCGGGTTCGACGCTGAAACCGTTCACCGCTGCGGCCGCGCTCGAGGCGGGCGCGGTCACGCCGGAGTCGGTGATCCAGACGGCGCCGGGGCAAATGACGATCGGCAACCGCACGATCCACGACGCGCATCCGCAGGGCGCGTTGACGGTGGCGCAGGTGATCCAGAAGTCGTCGAATATCGGCGCCGCGAAGATCGCGTTGGCGCTGCCTTCGGCGACGCTGTGGGGTGTGTTGCACCGCGTCGGTTTCGGCATGCCGCCGAACTCGGGGTTCCCGGGCGAAGTGTCCGGCAGGCTGCGCGCTTATTCGACCTGGCGGCCTATCGAGCAGGCGACGCTGTCATACGGTCACGGCATCTCGGTCTCGCTGCTGCAACTTGCGCGCGCCTACGGCATTTTCGCGACCGACGGGGACTTGAAGCCGGTGACGCTCATCAAGCGCGACGCGCCGGCGGAAGGCACGCGCGTGATCTCGCCGGCCACGGCGCAAGCGGTGCGCCGGATGCTGGAAATGGCGGTACAGCCGGGCGGCACTGCGCCGCGTTCGCAGGTCATGGGCTATCGCGTTGCGGGCAAGACCGGCACTGCGCGCAAGATCGAAGGCAAGGGGTACGCCTCGAACAAGTATGTCTCGGCGTTTGTGGGGTTCGCGCCGATATCGTCTCCGCGATTGATCGTGGCCGTGATGATCGATGAGCCCACCGCCGGTCAGTACTACGGCGGCGCAGTCGCTGCGCCGGTGTTCAGCCGGGTGATGGCCGAAGCGCTGCGGGTCCTGGCGGTGCCGCCGGATGCGCCGGTCAACAATGTCGTGCTGCCTCCTGCCACTGTGCCCGAGATCAGGGAGGAAGTGTGAGGGCAGGATCGAGGATCGAGGATTGAGGAACAACTTCGCGACGCTTGCGCGCTTCAGCTTGAGCGCGATCGATGATCTCGGCGTGAAACGACTGGTCACGGACAGCCGGCGTATCGGGCCAGGCGACACGTTCGTCGCCTATCCTGGCGAAGCGCGCGACGGACGCGACTACATCGCTCAGGCGCTTGCCAATGGGGCCGCTTCGGTGCTGTGGGAAAACCGCGACTACGCCTGGAATCCGGCGTGGCGCATCCCCAACCTCGGTGTTGCAGATCTCCGCCGGTGCGCCGGCGAGATCGCAAGCCATGTCTACGGCCGGCCGAGCGCCAAACTATGGGTGATTGGCGTCACCGGCACCAATGGGAAGACTTCGTGCAGCCACTGGATCGCGCAGTCTCTCACGCGCACGGGCCGCAAATGCGCGGTGATCGGCATGCTCGGCAGCGGTTTTCCCGGCGCACTGGAGACAACGCTGAACACCACGCCTGACGCGGTGTGGCTGCATGGCGCGCTCGATGAATTCGTCCGGGGCGGCGCCCGTGCGGTGAGCATGGAAGTTTCCTCGCACGGCATCGAGCAACACCGGCTCGCCGGAATCGAACTCGACGTCGCGCTGCTGACCAACGTCTCGCGCGACCACCTCGACTATCACGGCACGATGCGTCGTTACCGCGCGGCGAAGGCCCGGCTCTTCCGCTGGTCTTCGCTCAAGTACGCGGTACTCAATCTCGACGACAAATTCGGCGCCGACATGGTTTCCCGCGTGCGGCGTTCGAATACGGGCGTGGTGGGATATGGCTTCACCCGCGTCCGGTCGCCGCGCGCGAGCGGCAGCCGCATGCTGCGTGTGCAGGGCCGCAATCTGCGCGTCGGCGCCGATGGTTTGGCGTTCGACGTATCCACGCCGTGGGGCTCGGCGTCCCTGAAGAGTCATCTTATCGGCCGCTTCAATGCCGCCAACCTGCTGGGGTCGCTCGCAGCCCTGCTGGCGAGTGACATCAGCCTTGAGAATTCGGTGAGGGCGTTGCAGCGCGTGAAAGCGGTACCCGGGCGCACCGAGCGCTATGGCGGCGGCAGCCGGCCGCTGGTGGTGGTGGATTATGCGCACACCCCGGACGCCCTCGAGAATGTGCTGCTCGCGCTGCGCGAGATGATCTCCCCTCGCGCCTCACGCCCCATTCTTTTCAATACCCCCTTGAGGGGTACGCCCCATGAACCGCAACTGATTTGCGTATTCGGCTGCGGCGGGGAACGCGACCGCGGGAAACGTCCGCTGATGGGAGCGATCGCCGCCGCCCTCGCCGATCACGTGATCATCACCAGCGACAATCCGCGCAGCGAGCATCCGGATGCGATCGTCGCTGACATCGCGAAAGGCCTGCGCGGGGCGCGCGCCGCGATCGAACCGGACCGCGCACGGGCGATTCGACTCGCAGTGAGCATGACGCGCCGCGGCGACATCGTGCTGGTGGCCGGCAAGGGACACGAGCAGCACCAGGAAATCGGCGGTATCAAACATGTTTTCAGCGATGCCGCGGTGGTGACAGCGGCGCTGCGGGGAAGCCGGGGTTAGCGCGATGCCGATGATGTCTTTGTCCGCGGCTGCGACGGCGACGGAGGCCGAGCTGCGCGGGCCCGATTTGGCATTCGACAGCGTTGGTACCGACACGCGCACGCTTGCCCCGCGCGCCCTGTTCGTGGCGCTGAAAGGCGACCGGTTCGACGGTCACAAGTTTGTCGCCGAGGCTCAAGCCGCCGGCGCGGTCGCGGCCATGGTCGAGGATTCAGGATCCAGGATTCAGGATTCAGGGCTCGCGCTGCCGCTGCTTGTCGTCGCAAACACGCGCCTTGCGCTCGGGCGGCTCGCGGCCTGTTGGCGCAGCAGGTTCACGATGCCGCTGGTCGCGCTTACCGGCAGCAGCGGTAAAACCACGGTGAAGGAAATGCTCGCGGGGATCCTGCGCGAAGCTTGCGCCGCTCAATCCTCAATCGTCGATGCTGAATCCTGCGTTCTGGCCACGCGCGGCAACCTCAACAACGACATCGGTGTGCCGCTCATGCTGCTGGAGCTGAAGCCCAATCACCGTTTCGCGGTGATCGAGATGGGCATGAATCACGCTGGCGAAATCCGCTATCTGACGCGGCTCGCCGCGCCCGATGTAGCGCTCGTCAACAACGCCGGACGCGCCCATATGGCGTTCTTCGCGTCCGAAGAAGCGATCGCCCGCGCCAAGGGCGAACTCTACGAGGATCTCAAGGCGAAGGGCACGGCGGTAATCAACGCCGATGAGCGCTTTGCGCCGCTGTGGCGCGAGCTTGCGGCAGGCAGGAAGCAGATCGATTTCGGGATCGACCGTGAGGCCACGGTGACCGCCACCTACGCGCTGCGCTATCTCGAAAGCGAGATCGTGGTGAAAATGCCCCGTGGCGAGGCCGGCGCAACGCTCAAGGCGCCCGGACTGCACAACGTGAAGAACGCGCTCGCGGCGGCAGCGGCGGCGACGGCGCTCGACATCGGGCCGCAGGCGGTTACCGCGGGCCTTGCGCGCTTTACCGGGATGGAGGGCCGGTTGCAGAAAAAGCCGGGCCTGAACGGCGCAACGCTGATCGATGACACCTACAACGCCAATCCCGAATCAGTGCGGGCGGCGATCGCGGTCCTCGCCCAAGCGCCGGGTCGCAAGCTGCTGGTGATGGGCGATATGGGCGAACTCGGAGCGGACGCACCGCGGCTGCACGCGGAGATGGGGGAGGCAGCGCGCGTCGCCGGGATCGACCACCTCCTGACGCTGGGCGAGGTGTCGGCGCATGCGGCGCGGGCATTCGGCAGCGCGGCGCGGCATTTTTCACGCATCGAGGACCTGCTCGCTGAGATCGAGAACCTCCTCGAACCCGGAATCACGGCGCTGGTCAAGGGGTCGCGTTTCATGCAGATGGAGCGGGTAGTCAAGGCGTTCGCCGTGGAAAGAGAGGCGACAGGCGAGAGGCGAGAGGCGAAAAACCCATGAGCCAACTGCCGTTTCGCGCCTTTCGCCTTTCTCCTCTCTCCTCTCGCGCGAACGGGAGTGAGCGATGCTGCTAGAGCTCGCCCAATGGCTGGCGAAGGACATCCGCGCGTTCAACGTGTTCAACTACATCACGCTGCGCGCGGTGCTCGCCTGCCTCACCGCGCTGGTGATTTCGTTCGTCATTGGACCGGCGATGATCCGGAAGTTGACCGCATACAAGATCGGTCAGGCGGTGCGCGATGACGGTCCGCAGTCGCACCTCATCAAGGCCGGAACGCCGACCATGGGCGGGGCGCTGATCCTGGTTTCAATCACCATCACGACGCTGCTGTGGGCCGACCTCGAAAACCGGTTCGTCTGGATCGTGGTGTGGGTGACGCTCGCCTTCGGCGCGATCGGCTGGATCGACGACTACCGTAAAGTGGTCAAGCGCGACCCGAAGGGGTTGTCGGCCAGGGCCAAGTTTTCCTGGCAATCGGTGATCGGGGTCGCCGCCGCCTGCTATATCGCGTTCTCGACCGACCTGCCGGCGCAAACGGCGTTCATCGTGCCGTTTTTCAAGCAGATCGCATATCCGCTCGGCGCGTTTGGTTTCGTCGTGATGACGTATCTGGTAATCGTAGGCTCGAGCAACGCAGTGAACCTGACCGACGGGCTTGACGGTCTGGCGATCATGCCCACGGTGATGGTGGGAGGCGCGCTCGGCGTGTTCGCCTACGTCGCGGGAAATGCGGTGTTTTCGAAGTATCTCGGGTTTCCATACATTCCGGGCGCGGGCGAACTTGCCGTGATCTGCGGCGCAATCGCCGGCGCGGGGCTCGCTTTCCTGTGGTTCAACGCCTATCCCGCGGAAGTGTTCATGGGCGATGTCGGTGCGCTCGCGCTGGGAGCGGCACTGGGCACGGTCGCGGTGATCGTGCGGCAGGAGATCGTGCTGTTCATCATGGGCGGTGTGTTCGTGATCGAGACGCTGTCGGTGATGCTGCAGGTGGCTTCATTCAAGCTTACCGGCAAGCGGATTTTCCGCATGGCGCCGCTGCATCACCATTATGAGTTGAAAGGATGGAAGGAAAACCAGGTGGTGGTGCGCTTCTGGATCATCACCATGATGTTGGTTTTGGTTGGACTGTCCTCGCTGAAGTTGCGGTAAGGAGGGATTAGGGGCTAGGGATTAGGGACTAGGGACTAGAACAGTCATGGGTGGACGAAGTTTGCTAGTCCCTAGCATCTAACCCCTAGTCTCTTGCGGGGATATGGAGCTGAAAGGAAGGAACGTATTGGTGCTGGGACTGGGTGACACGGGGTTATCGATGACGCGCTGGCTCGTCCGTCATGGTGCGGATGTCCGGGCCGCCGACAGCCGCGATCATCCGCCGCGCGCCGCGATGCTGGCGGACGAACTGCCGCAAGTGAATGTGGCGACAGGGGCCTTCCGCGAGAGGGATTTCGCAGGTGTCGACATGATCGCGATCAGCCCGGGCATTGACCGCCGCCAGCCGCCGATCGCCGAGGCCATCGGGCGCGGCGTGCCGGTCGTCGGCGACATTGAACTGTTCGCGCGGGCCCTCAACACTGAACACTCAACACTCAACGCTCCAAAGGTTCTGGCGGTCACCGGCTCGAACGGCAAGAGCACGGTCACGGCGATGGCCGGAGACATGTGCCTCGCGGCCGGGGTTGTCACTACGGTCGCCGGCAACATCGGGCTCCCGGTGCTTGATGCGCTCGCCGCGGTCGAGAACGGGGCGGTGATGCCCGGCGTCTTCGTGCTCGAACTGTCGAGCTTCCAGCTGGAGAGCACGTCCAGTCTCCGACCCGACGCGGCGGCCATGCTCAATCTGTGCGAAGACCACATGGACCGCTACGACAGCCTGGCGAATTACGCCGCGGCCAAGGCGCGTATTTTCGCCGGGAGCGGCGTGCAGGTGCTCAACCGAGATGATGCCTGGAGCGTGGGCATGGCACGAGCCGGGCGCACGGTGGCGACGTTCGGCCTTGACGCGCCGCGCAGCGACGCCGAATGGGGGATCACGGCAGCGCGCGGCAAACGTGTTCTTGCGCACGGTGCCCGTGAACTGCTGGCGGTGGACGAACTGCCGGTCGCCGGCCTGCACAATGCCGCCAACGCGCTCGCCGCGCTCGCGCTGGTCCACGTCATCGATCTGCCGGAGGCGCCGCTGCCTGCGGCGCTGCGCGGGTTCAGGGGGCTGCCGCACCGCATGCAGAGGGTGGCGGAGGTCAGCGGAGTGGCGTTTTATGACGACTCCAAGGGCACCAACGTCGGCGCCACCGTTGCGGCGCTCTCCGGCATGGCCCGCCCAGTGGTGCTGATTGCCGGAGGCGACGGCAAGGGCCAGAACTTCGCGCCGCTCGCGGCGCCGGTGACCGCACATGCGCGCGCGGTGGTGCTGATCGGCCGCGACGCCGCTGCGCTCGCCGGTGCGCTCGCCGGTCGCGGCGTACCGCTCACGCGGGCGAGCAGCATGGAAGAGGCGGTCCGCGCCGCGTTCCGCGCCAGTCGGCCGGGAGATGCCGTATTGCTCTCCCCCGCCTGCGCGAGCTATGACATGTTCCGCAACTACATGCACCGCGCTGAAGTGTTCGTGGCGGCCGTGAAAGCGCTGGTTGAGTGTGAGGGGTGAGGCGTGAGGGCAAATTCGATGCGACCGATGCTCTTGCGCCTCACGCCTTACGCCTCACGAACCGGGGAGAGTTTCTGAGAACATGTCTTACACGGATGTAAAGCAGCAAGCCCCGATGGCCGAGTACGACCACACGCTGGTGTGGCTCGCCGTGCTGCTCCTGGGAATCGGCATGGTCATGGTGTATTCGGCTTCCATCGCGATCGCGGAAGGCAGCCGCGCGACCGGCAATCAGCCGATGTACTACCTGCTCCGGCACAGCGCGTTCATTGCCGTCAGCATCGTATCGGCGGTGATTGCGTTCCAGGTCCCGTTACGCGTCTGGCAGCGGGCAGCTCCCTACCTGTTCCTGTTCGGTCTGGGACTGCTCGCGCTGGTGCTGGTGCCGGGGATTGGTCGCGAAGTCAATGGCAGTCGGCGCTGGCTGTCACTTTATTTCGTGAATTTGCAGCCGTCGGAGCTGATGAAGCTGTTCGTGGTGCTCTACGCCGCCGATTACACGGTGCGCAAGGCCGCTGTCATGCACAGCTTCCGCAAGGGCTTCCTGCCGATGCTGGTCGTGATGCTGCTCACGGGGTGGCTGCTGCTGCGCGAGCCGGATTTCGGCGCCTTTGCCGTGATCACCGTGATCGCGATGGGCATCCTGTTCCTGGGCGGCATGAACTGGCGGTTGTTCGCAGGCCTGATCGTGACGCTGGTGATCGGTTTTCTGTTGCTGATTCTCGCGTCGCCTTATCGCATGCAACGCATGATCGGCTTCATGGACCCGTGGGCCGACCCCTACGGCAAGGGCTACCAGCTGTCGCACGCGTTGATCGCGTTCGGACGCGGCGAGTGGCTCGGCGTGGGCCTGGGCGGCAGCGTGGAGAAGCTCTTTTACCTGCCGGAGGCCCACACCGATTTTCTGCTGGCGGTGATCGCCGAGGAACTCGGATTCGCCGGAGTGGCGGCGATCATCGTGCTGTTCGCATGGATCGTCGCGCGCGCGTTCGCGATCGGCCGCCGCGCGGTTGCGCTCGAGCGCTATTTCCCGGCACTGCTGGCGCAGGCCATCGGACTTTGGATCGGCGTGCAGGCCATCATCAACATGGGCGTCAACATGGGTGTGCTGCCGACCAAGGGGTTGACGCTGCCGCTGCTGTCGTTCGGCGGCAGCGCGGTCGTCACCACCTGCTGCGCCATCGCCGTGTTGTTGAGGGTTGACTGGGAGAACAGGCAGCTCATGCGAGGGTTCACGGTATGAACGGCTTTGAGGTGAGGAGTGAAGGGTGAAGGATGAAGGGAAAAACACGCCGGACGGCGATGCCTCACGCCTTGCGCCTCATTCTTTTCAATACCCCCTTGAGGGGTACGCCTCACGCACAATCATGATCATGGCGGGAGGCACCGGTGGGCACATCTTCCCGGCTTTGTCCGTGGCGGAATACCTGCGCGCGCAGGGCTGGCAAGTCGTGTGGCTGGGCGCTCGCGGCGGTATGGAAGCCGAGTTGGTTTCACCCAAAGGCTACACCATGGCATGGATCCGGTTCACCGGCGTGCGTGGCAGGAGCTTCCTGTCTCTGCTGCTGCTGCCGCTCAACTTGTTGATTGCTTTCTGGCAGAGCGCCCGGGCGATCTTCCTGCACCGCCCGCACGTGGTGCTCGGCATGGGCGGTTATGTGGCGTTTCCCGGCGGCATGATGGCCTCGTTCCTCAACCGCCCGCTGGTGATCCACGAGCAGAACTCGGTTGCGGGGCTGGCCAACCGTGTATTGGCGCTGATCGCCGACCGTATCCTGGTTGCTTTTCCGCGTCCCTTCGCAACGGATGACGGCACGAGGACAGAGACGGGAGCCCATCCCAGGGCAAGAAGTTTCTCGTCCCTTATCCCTCATCCCTCATCCTTCACAGTAGTTGGCAATCCGGTGCGCGACGAAATCGCCGCGCTCGACCGGCCCGAAGCGCGGTTTGCCGCGCGCTCGGGCCGGCTGCAGCTGCTGGTGATCGGCGGCAGCCTCGGCGCGCAGGTGCTGAACGAGACGGTGCCGCGGGCGCTCGCGCTGCTGCCGGAGCAGGCGCGCCCGCGCGTCACGCACCAATCGGGCGCAGCGCACATCGCCGCGCTGCGCGAGCACTACGCCCGTAGCGGCATTGCGGCGGAACTCGTCCCATTCATCGACAACATGGCGGCGCATTATGCCGCGGCCGATCTCGTTGTCTGCCGCGCCGGCGCCACGACTATCGCCGAGCTGGCCGCGGCCGGCGTGGCGAGCGTGCTCGTGCCGTATCCACGTGCAGTCGACGACCACCAGACGGTGAACGCACGCTACCTGGTCGAGCGCGGCGCCGCGGTGCTGCTTCCCCAACACGAATTCACGGTCGAGAAACTCGCCGGGTTGCTGGCAGAGTTTACGCGCGACAAGCTCCTCGCGATGGCGCGCGCGGCACGCGCGGCGGCCAAACCCGAAGCTACCCGTGCGGTGGCGGAGGTCTGCATGGAGCTCGCAGCGTGAGTCTGAAAGCGAGAGGAGAAAGGAGAGAGGAGAGAGGCGTGGTTTACAACACGTTTGTCGTTCGCTTTTTGCCTGACACCTCACACCGCACCGAGATCTTGCGCCTCTCGCCTCTCGCCTCTCTGGAGCCGTTCGTGCGGCATAAAGTCAAGCACATTCATTTCGTCGGCGGAGGCGGGGACGCCATGAGCAGGGAGCAGGGCCCCGTCGCTTTTGGGGTGACGGGATGCGACCGGCCGCGATTGGCGCCGGCCGCCGATGGTATTGCGTCGACCGTGGACGGCCCGCGATGAGGCACAAAGTCAAGCACATTCATTTCGTCGGAATCGGCGGCGCGGGCATGAGCGGCATTGCCGAAGTGCTCGTCAATCTCGGCTATCAAGTGAGCGGCTCGGATCTCGCCGACAACGCGGCGACCCGGCGATTGAAGGAACTCGGCGCTGAAGTGTTCCGGGGACATGGCGCGGAAAACGCAGTTGGAGCCGACGCGGTGGTGGTCTCGAGCGCCGTGCGGGAAGACAACCCCGAAGTGGCAGCGGCGCGCGCAAGAAACATTCCGATTGTGCCGCGTGCGCTCATGCTGGCGGAACTGATGCGGCTCAAGCAGGGGATCGCGGTCGCCGGCACCCACGGCAAGACCACGACTACGAGCCTGATCTCGAGCGTGCTGGCGGAAGCGGACATGGATCCGACTTTCGTGATCGGTGGTCGGCTGGAGGCCGCAGGTTCGCATGCCAAGCTCGGCAGCGGCGAGTTCATCGTGGTCGAGGCCGACGAGTCCGACGCCTCCTTTCTGTATCTGCAGCCCACGCTGGCGGTGGTTACCAACATCGACGCCGACCACATGGAAACCTACGATCATTCGCTCGACAAGCTCAAGCAGGCATTCATTGACTTCGTGCAGCACCTGCCGTTTTACGGGGTGGCGGTGCTGTGCGTCGACGATGCCAACGTGCGCGCGATCATGCCGCGGCTTACCAAACCGATCGTGACTTACGGGCTCGCGCCGGAAGCCCAGATCCGCGCCGCCGACGTCACGGCTGCCGGCAGCCGGATGAAATTCCGCGTGGTGCGCGCCGCCAACGGCAAAAAACCCTCCGATCTTGCGATCACCCTCAATCTGCCGGGCGTGCACAACGTGCAGAATGCGCTCGCCGCGGTCGCGGTCGGGATGGAAGTCGGCGTGCCGGATAACAAGATCGTACAAGCGCTTGCCGAATTCAGAGGCGTGGGCCGGCGCTTCCAGCAGCACGGCGAGATCGGGTTGCCCGGCGGCGGGAGCTTCACGCTGATCGACGACTACGGCCATCACCCGGCGGAAATGGCGGCAACGTTGGCGGCCGCGCGCGGCGCCTACCCCGGGCGGCGGCTGATGCTCGCCTTTCAGCCCCACCGCTACACGCGCACCCGCGACTGCTTCGAGGATTTCGTGACAGTGCTGTCCCTCGCCGATGTGCTGCTGCTGACCGAAGTTTACGCGGCCGGCGAGGCGCCGATCGTTGCCGCCGACGGCCGGGCGCTGGCGCGCGCAGTGCGCGTGCTCGGCAAGGTCGAACCAATTTTTGTCGAGAGCGTTGCCGACTTGCCAGCAGAGATTCGTGCCGCGGCGCGCGATGGCGATGTGGTGCTGACGATGGGCGCTGGCTCGATCGGAAGCGTTGCGGGGGTACTGGCAAGGATGAAGGATGAAGGATGAAGACCGCAATGCTAATGCGGGCTCCACGAGAGTTGCGCGCAACGAACCGTCATTCTTCGGCCTTCATCCTTCCGCCATGGTCTGTGGACATGAGGATAGCGGACGACGCAATGCCGATTGGGGCTGATTTGCGGGGGCAGCTGCGACACAACGAGCCGATGGCGCGCCATGTCAGTTGGCGCGCCGGCGGCGTCGTCGACCGCGCTTATATGCCGGCCGACCTCGCCGACCTGCAGGAGTTTCTGCGCGGGCTCCCTGCGGCCGAGCCGGTTCACTTCGTCGGACTGGGAAGCAATCTGCTGGTGCGCGACGGAGGATTGCGCGGCACCGTGATTTTCACCCACTGGGCGCTGAAGCAGTTCCGCGTCGAGACGCGGGGCGGCGAAATCTACGCTGAGGCCGGGGTGGCGAGCCCGAAGGTCGCGCGCTTTGCCGCCTTGCACGATCTTGCCGGCGCGGAATTCCTCGCCGGCATCCCGGGCACCGTCGGTGGAGCGTTGGCGATGAATGCCGGCTGCTACGGCGGCGAGACGTGGAACATCGTCGCCCGGGTGCGCACCATTGATCGCCGCGGGCAGCTACAGGAACGCACGCCGGCGCACTACCAGATTGATTACCGCACAGTGGTTCTGAAGGCCGAAGGCGAAAGGCGGAACGAAGAGTGGTTCGTTGCGGCAAATTTCCTTCTGCCGCGCGGCAGCGGGGACGAATCGCGCCGCAAGATCAAGGAACTGCTGGAACGGCGCATCGCTACGCAGCCGCTCAACCAGCCCAACGCGGGTTCGGTGTTTCGCAATCCTAAGGGCGATTATGCAGCGCGGTTGATCGAGACCTGCGGGCTGAAAGGGCACGCGATCGGCGGCGCGGTGATTTCGCCGAAGCACGCCAACTTCATCGTCAACCGGGACGGGGCACGCGCCGCTGACATCGAGGCATTGATCGAACTCGCGCGGCGCGCGGTGAAGGAAAAGTTCGGCATCGAGCTCGAATGCGAAGTGAAGATCATCGGAGAGGCGACAGGAGAGAGGGGAAAGGCGTGACACATCGCGTCGTCTTACCGCTGACTTGGGTATTGGGGAGCGCAACATGACGACGCCTCTCGCTTCTCGCCTCTCGCCTCTCGCATTTGGAAAGGTCGCGGTGTTAATGGGCGGCCAATCGGCGGAACGGGAAATCTCGCTGATGTCGGGAAAGAAAGTGCTCGAGGCGCTGCAGAATGCGGGCGTCGACGCACGTGCGTTTGATCCGGCCGAGCGCCAAGTGTTCGAGCTCAAGAAAGAAGGGTTCGATCGCGTGTTTATTGCGTTGCATGGACGCTATGGCGAGGACGGGACGGTGCAGGGTGCGCTCGAACTGCTCGGCATTCCCTACACGGGCAGCGGCGTCATGGCTTCGGCGCTGTGCATGGACAAGGTCAGGACCAAGCTGGTGTGGCTCGGCTCCGGGCTGCCTACGCCGCGTTACGAGGTCATTCGCACCGACAGCAACTGGACGGATGTCGCCGCCCGTCTCGGGCTGCCGTTGATTGTCAAGCCTGCGCGAGAGGGTTCAACTCTCGGCCTTACCAAAGTGGCGAAGACCACCGATCTGCGGACGGCCTTCGATAACGCGACGCGATACGACCCCCTCGTGCTGGCGGAGGAGTTCGTGGAGGGAGACGAACTTACCGCCGGTTTCCTCGGCGAGCAGCCGCTGCCTCTGATCCGCATCGAGGCGCCCCAGGGCAACTACGACTACCAGAACAAATATTTCGGCGACGAGACCCGATATTTCTGCCCTTGCGGCCTGCCCGCGGATCAGGAACGGTCGATCCAGGTGCTGGTCATGCGTTCGGTCGAGGCGCTGGGCTGCAGCGGCTGGGGCCGCGCCGATCTCATCCGCAGGCATGACGGCACGGTGTCTCTGCTGGAGATGAATACTTCGCCCGGGATGACCGGGCACAGCTTGGTGCCAATGGCCGCGCGCGTGGCGGGAATCAGCTTCGAGCAGCTGGTGCTGAGAATTCTGGAGCTGGCCCATGTGGGATAGGCCGGACCTGCTAAACCGATTCGCCGATCTGCTGGTCACGGTGGCGGCGCTGGCTGCGTTCTACGGCGCGGCACATTTCGTGGTCCGCCTGCCGGTGTTTCCGCTGCACGAGGTGCGCGTCACGAGCGCGCTCACGCATCTGACGAGCGAGGACATCGAAACCATGATCAAGCGCGAGATCAAGGGGAACTTCTTCACGCTCGATCTTGCCGCGACGCGGGCCGCGTTCGAAAAGTTGCCATGGGTCCGAGAAGCCGGGGTGCGCCGGCACTGGCCCGCCCGCCTTGACGTCACGCTGGAGGAGCACGTGCCGCTTGCGCGCTGGGGCAACCTCGCGCTCGTCAACACCCACGGTGAAGTATTCGAGGCTCGATACGACGGGGACTTGCCGGTCTTTGTGGGTCCGGCCGAGTCCGCCAAGGAAATTGCGATCCAGTACGAGTACTTTCGGCGCAGCCTCGCCGCGATCGGCAAGACCCCGGTGCAGGTACAGCTGTCGGCGCGGCGTGCATGGGAGGTGCGGCTCGATGGAGGACCGACGCTCGAGCTCGGCCGCGAGCAGGTCGAAGCGCGGCTCGCGCGGTTTGTCGCCGCATACAGCCGCTCGCTGGGACGGCTTGGGCGGCGCATCGATTACGTCGATCTGCGCTACATCAACGGGTTTGCGGTGCGCATCCCCGAGCTGAGGTTCGAAAAAGCCGAGCCGAAGCGGCGCCGCAGCGCGTAGGGGCGGGAACGGACATGCACAAGATCAGAGACAACAAGAAATTGATCGTGGGGCTCGATATCGGCACTTCGAAAATCGCGGCGATCGTTGCCGAACTCAAGCCGGAGGGCGGCTTCGAAATCATCGGCATGGGCAGCCATCCGTCGCGCGGTCTCAAGAAGGGTGTCGTGGTCAACATCGAAACCACGGTCAACGCCATCCAGCGCGCGCTGGAGGAGGCCGAACTCATGGCCGACTGCAAGATCCGCGAGGTTTACACCGGGATCGCAGGCAGCCATATCAAGAGCTTCAACTCGCAGGGCATGGTCGCGATCAAGGACAAGGAAGTCGCGCAAATGGACATCGATCGCGTGATCGAGACCGCCAAGGCGGTGCAGATCCCGAACGACCAGCAGATCCTGCACATCCTCAACCAGGAATTCGTCATCGACGGCCAGGAGGATGTGCGCGAACCGCTCGGCATGTCGGGTGTGCGCCTCGAGGTCAAGGTGCACATCGTGACCGGCGCGGTTTCCGCCGCACAGAACATCATCAAGTGCGTGCGTCGCTGCGGGTTGGAGGTGCGCGACCTGATCCTGCAGCCGCTTGCTTCCACGCTGGCGGTGATTACCGAGGACGAGAAAGACCTCGGGGTATGCCTGGTCGATATCGGCGGCGGCACCACCGACGTTGCGGTCTTTACGCACGGCGCGATCCGCCATACCGCGGTTATTCCGATCGCCGGCGACCAGATTACCAACGATATCGCCATGGCGCTGCGCACCCCGACCAAGGATGCCGAGGATATCAAGCAGCGCTTCGGGTGTGCGCTGTCGCAACTTGCCGATCCGCAGGAGATGGTGGAAGTGCCGGGCGTGGGCGACCGCGTGTCGCGCCAGCTTTCGCGCAAGACGCTCGCCGAGGTAATCGAGCCGCGGGTCGAGGAGCTGTACTCGCTGGTGCAGGCCGAGCTCAGACGCAGCGGCTACGAGGAGCTGCTGTCTTCGGGAGTCGTCATTACCGGCGGCTCGAGCATCATGCAGGGCATGGTCGACCTGGGTGAGGAGATTTTCCACATGCCGGTGCGCATCGGGCAGCCGAACTACAGCGGCGGACTTGCGGAGGTGGTGCGCCATCCGCGCTATTCGACCGGCGTCGGGCTTTTGCTCGCGGGCGTGCAGCAGCATCGCAACCGCGAGCTCGCGCGCATGCAGATTAGTACGTTCCAGCAGGTGCTGGAAAGGATGAAGAGCTGGTTCACGGGAAATTTTTGATGGCGGCATCCATGCACATGGCATTGGCGATCGTTCGATTTGTGTCTGCAATTTGACTGTTAAAAGGAGGTCCACATGATTGAGCTCATTGATACGCAGAACCAGGAGGCGGTAATCAAGGTAATCGGCGTCGGCGGCTGCGGCGGCAACGCGATCGACCACATGATCGCGCAGGGCGTGCAGGGCGTGGAGTTCATCAGCGCCAACACCGACGCGCAGGCTTTGAGGCGCAACCAGGCCAGGGTCCAACTGCAGCTCGGCGCGGGAGTCACCAAAGGATTGGGCGCCGGCGCCGATCCGGAGCTTGGCCGGCAGGCAGCGCTCGAGGACCGCGAGCGCATCGCGGAACTCATCGGCGGTGCCGACATGCTGTTCCTTACAGCCGGCATGGGCGGCGGCACCGGTACCGGAGCAGCGCCGGTGGTCGCCGAGGTCGCAAAGGAGCTGGGCATCCTGACGGTTGCGGTGGTGACCAAGCCATTCGCGTTCGAGGGCAAGCGCCAGAAGATTGCCTTGACCGGCATCGAAGCCTTGTCGCCCTACGTCGATTCGCTGATCGTTGTTCCCAACGACAAGCTGATGCAGGTGCTCGGCAATCAGGTCACGCTGGACGAAGCGTTCAAGGCCGCCAACGACGTGTTGCATGGCGCGGTCGCCGGGATCGCCGAGATCATCAGCTGCCCGGGCATGATCAACGCCGACTTCGCCGACGTGCGCACCGTCATGTCGGAAATGGGCATGGCGATGATGGGCTCGGCCAAGTCGAGCGGCCCGGACCGGGCGCGGATGGCCGCCGACCAGGCGATTGCCTGCCCGTTGCTGGAAGACATCAACATCTCGGATGCGCGCGGGGTGCTGATCAACATCTCGGCGAGCAAAGCCACCTTCCAGCTGCAGGAAATGTACGACGTGATGGAAATCGTCAAGGCGTGCGCCGCCGAATCCGCAACCGTTATCCTCGGCGCCGTCTACGACGAGGGGATCGAGGACAACTTGCGCGTAACTTTGGTCGCCACCGGCTTGGGCAAGCCGCTCAGCCGCCAGCAGGCCAAACCGTTGATCGTGGTGCAGAAGACCGGCACCGACAACGCGCCTGCGGAAGTCGTCGACTACGATGCGCTCGATCAGCCCGCGGTGATCCGGCGGCGCAACCGTGACGCGACCATCGAGGCGATGCGCCAGTCGGGTGTCGAAATGCTGGACATCCCGGCGTTCCTGCGCAAGCAGGCGGATTAGCGCGCCCATTCATGGGGATGCGACCGCGCAGGCGCGCGACGCGACAGGGCGTAACGAGTTGTAACGCCCTTTGCCCGAGGGCGGGGGGATATGCTAGACTTCCACCTTAAGAGGTTGAAAAACTTAAGAGTTTTCGTGATCAAGCAACGCACATTAAAAAATATAATCCGCGCCACTGGCGTGGGATTGCATACGGGCGAGAAAGTCTATCTGACGTTGCGACCGGCTGCGGCGAACACCGGTATCGTGTTTCGCCGCACCGATCTCGTGAGTCCGGTCGAAATCCAAGCCGACCCCTACGCTGTCGGCGATACGCGACTGTCCTCATGTCTCGACAAGGGGGGGGTGCGTGTGTCCACCGTCGAACATCTGATGTCGGCGTTCGCGGGCTTGGGCGTAGACAACGCCTACGTCGATGTGACGGCACCGGAAGTGCCGATCATGGACGGCAGCGCCGGCCCCTTCGTGTTCCTGCTCCAATCGGCGGGGATCGAAGAGCAGAATGCGGCCAAGAAGTTCATCCGCATCCTGCAAACGGTAGAGGCCAAGGACGGCGACAAGTGGGTGCGGTTCGAGCCGCACAACGGTTTTAAACTCGATCTCAGCATCGACTTCGACCACCCGGTGTTCGACCGCGCGCGCCAGTCCGTATGCGTTGACTTTTCGACCACCTCGTACGTCAAGGAAGTAAGCCGCGCGCGTACGTTCGGCTTCATGCAGGACGTGGAGAGTATGCGATCGCAGGGGCTGGCGCTGGGTGGCAGCCTCGAAAACGCGATCGTCATGGACGAATACCGCGTGCTCAACAGCGACGGCCTGAGATATGACGATGAGTTCGTCAAACACAAGGTGTTGGATGCGATCGGCGACCTTTACCTCCTCGGCCACCCCTTGATCGGCGCCTTCATCGGGTACAAGTCCGGGCACGCGATCAACAACCTGCTGCTGCGTCGTCTGCTCGAACAACGGCAGGCGTGGGAGTTTGCAACTTTCGAGCGCGCCGAGGACGCCCCGGCTTTCCTCGCTTGGCAACCGCAGCCCGCCTGAGAATCAGGCCGGCGCGCGAGGCCGCTCAGTTCCAGCCGTCGTGCCCACCCCGTAAGAGGTAGCGCTTGGTCGTCCTGAGACTGATCGGAATCCTGGTGTTGATTACGATCGGGCTCGGTCTCGTCCTCTATATGTTTACCCGCAACCGGCGTTACCTGACCTTTGCATGGCGAGTATTCCAGTTCGCGGTCGTCTTTCTGATGGTGTTCATGGCACTCTACGTGCTGGAGCGCCTGGTGCTCGTCATCTAGCGTTGGAGTTCCGCCGTCCGTGGCGGCGCACCAGGTTAGCGAGTGCGGACTTAAGCGTGGACTCCGGGATCGCTTCCGAGAGCTTTCTAAAATGTTCAATACTATCAGTTGTTAACGAGCTGTTTTTGATCCTGGCCTGAGGTTCGCGTTGGGACCCCTTCACTTGCACTTCGATACGAATTCCAGTAATCTCAGGCTCCAGTTTTTGGATAGTGACTAACAAGCGCGGGGCCAGTTGCTTGAGTTTCGCCGCAACCGCCGCATTATCAGCCGAAAGGAAAAGCGTTCCCGTCCGGTAGTTCTTAACTCGGCTCGCTTGGGCGAGCGAGGGAGGGGCGGAGTCGAAGAACACCTGCTGCAGTTCCGTCAGGCGCTGCGCTTTGCTGGAAAGCGTTCTAAGCTCGCCTGAGGCGAGCCACGAGCTGATTTTCTGCGCGGGCATGCGGAATTGTCAGAGGGAAACAATGAATATTATTCTAGTTTCCGGAAGACTGGCAAAAGCAAGAACGATCACGCTCGAGTTGCCGCATCTGGTTTTGCTCGGGGTCGGCGGCTTTGCCGCTGTGATCGCCTTGGCTGCGCTGCTGCATTACACGACGCTGCGCTTTGCCGCCGATCTCAACCTGCCGTACCTCCAGACGCTTCTGCGTTCCGCCCAACACGAGCGGCAGGAAAAAACCGAGTCATACCTGCGCGAGAACCTGAACGCCATGGCGATCAGGCTGGGCCAGATGCAGGCCCAGTTGCTGCGCCTGGACACCCTGGGTGACCGGCTCGCCCGGCTCGCCGGTTTCAAGCCGCAGGACCTGATGTTCGACCAGATGCCGGGGCGCGGCGGCGCGCTGTCCAGCGTGCCGAGCGAGGACTTGTCCCTCGGCGGTTTCACGCGGCAAATCGATCAGCTCACGAAACAGCTCGACGATCGCGGCGACAGTCTCGGCATCCTCGAGTCGTTGTTCACGCTCGACAGTGCGAAGAAGAAGCTGGTACCGACGATGGCGCCGGTAGAAGGCGGCTGGTACTCCTCGAATTACGGCTGGCGTATCGATCCGTTCACCGGACAGCGCGCGTTCCATGAAGGCATCGATTTCATTGCGGAGCAGGGCACGCCGGTGAAGGCCGCAGCCGGCGGCGTGGTCGTGTATTCAGATTTTCACCCTCAGTATGGTAATATGATCGAGATCGACCACGGCAACGAATTGATCACGCGCTACGCGCATAACTCGACGCGGCTGGTCAAAGTCGGCGAGGTGGTATTGAGGGGCGTGAAAATCGGGGAAGTGGGCAAGACCGGGCGCGCCACAGGAACGCATCTGCATTTTGAAGTGCGGCAACGCGGCGCTCCGCAGAATCCAACGCAGTTTCTGCGGCTGCCCGGCTGAAGTTGAGGGAAAGGAATTGGCGGGGGGTGGGGGTGTTTCCCCACCCCTTTTTATTTAGGCTCTGACGGATCCTGACAGGATTTCATGTTCACGGGGTTACTCAAAAAAATCTTCGGCAGCCGCAACGAGCGGCTGCTTAAGCAGTATCGGCGCACCGTACGCGCCGTCAACGCGCTCGAGCCGCAGATTGAGAAACTGACCGATACCGAACTGCGCGCCAAGACCGACGAATTCCGCAACCGCATCCGCGACCGGCTGGCGAAGATTCCCGACGATGCAAGTGACGATCCCCAGCGGGCGGCCGGGCTGGTGGCCGAGCGTGACAGGGCGCGGCGCGAGATGCTGGACCAATTGCTGCCGGAAGCGTTCGCGGTGGTGCGCGAAGCAAGCAAACGCACGCTCAACATGCGCCATTTCGACGTGCAGCTGATCGGCGGCTTCACGCTGCACAGTGGAAAGATTGCGGAGATGCGCACCGGTGAGGGCAAGACTTTGGTCGCCACGCTGCCGGCGTATCTCAATGCGCTCGCCGGCCAGGGCGTGCACATCGTCACGGTCAACGACTATCTCGCGCAGCGCGATGCCGATTGGATGGGCAAAATCTACCGTTTTCTGGGCTTGACGGTCGGCGTGAACCTGTCGCAGATGGAGCACGAGCTGAAGCAGGCCGCGTACGCCGCCGACATCACTTACGGCACCAACAACGAATTCGGCTTCGATTACCTGCGCGACAACATGGTGTATCAGGTGTCGGAGAAGGTGCAGCGGGGTCTGGGCTACGCCATCGTCGACGAGGTGGACTCGATCCTGATCGACGAGGCGCGCACGCCGCTCATCATTTCCGGCCAGGCGGAGGACACCACCGACCTTTACGGCGCGATCGATAATGTCGCGCCCAAACTGGTGCGGCAGAAGGAGGAAAAAGGTCCGGGCGATTACTGGGTCGATGAGAAGGCGCATCAGGTGCTGCTCTCCGAGCAGGGCCACGAGCACGCTGAAGAACTGTTGGCGCAGGCGGGCCTGCTGGCCGAAGGCAGCAGCCTCTACGATCCCTCGAACATCATCCTCGTCCATCATCTTTACGCGGCATTGCGGGCACACAGTCTGTTCCTCCGCGACCAGCAGTATGTGGTGCAGAACGACGAAATCATCATCGTCGATGAATTCACCGGGCGGCTCATGCCCGGCAGGCGCTGGTCTGAGGGCCTGCACCAGGCGGTCGAGGCCAAGGAAGGCGTGGAGATCCAGAAGGAGAACCAGACGCTCGCGACCATCACCTTCCAGAATTACTTCCGGATGTACAGGAAGCTCGCGGGCATGACCGGCACGGCGGACACCGAGGCCTATGAATTCCAGCAGATCTACGGGCTGGAGACGGTCGTGATTCCCACCCATCACCCGATGATTCGGGACGACCGCGGGGACCAGGTCTACCGCACGGCGCGGGAGAAGCACCAGGCGATCATCAACGATATCCGGGATTGCCACGAGCGCGGTCAGCCGGCGCTGGTGGGCACGACCTCGATCGAAAACTCGGAAGTGCTCTCCGCGATGCTGGAGAAGGAAAAGCTGCCGCACAACGTGCTGAACGCGAAGCAGCATGCGCGCGAGGCGGAGATCGTGATTCAAGCCGGCCGGCCGAAGATGATCACCATCGCCACCAACATGGCCGGCCGCGGCACCGACATCGTGCTGGGCGGCAATCCTAATCCCGAAATCAACCAGGTGCGGGCGGACGAGAGCCTCGAGGAACCGGCCAGGAGCAAGCGTGCCGATGAAATCCTCTTCGAGTGGCAGAAGCTGCACAACCAGGTCGTCGCGGCAGGGGGGCTGCACATCGTCGGCACCGAACGGCACGAATCGCGGCGCATCGACAACCAGTTGCGGGGCCGTTCCGGGCGCCAGGGCGATCCCGGATCGAGTCGCTTCTATCTGTCGCTCGAGGATCCGCTGCTCAGGATTTTCGCTTCCGACCGGGTGGCGGCGATCATGGACCGCCTCAAGATGCCGGAGGGCGAGGCGATCGAGCATCCGTGGGTCACGCGCTCCATCGAGAATGCCCAACGCAAGGTGGAAGCGCGCAACTTCGATATTCGCAAGCACCTGCTCGAATACGACGATGTCGCCAACGACCAGAGGAAGGTGATTTATCAGCAGCGCAACGAGCTGCTCGAGACGAGCGATATCACGGAAACGCTCGACGCCATGCGCGCCGATGTGGTCAGCACCTACATCAACCAGCATATCCCGCCGGAGAGTCTGGAGGAGCAGTGGGACGCCGCGGGACTCGAGAAAACGCTGGAGTCGGAACTGCAACTCAGGCTCCCGATCCGGCAGTGGCTCAAGGAGGAGAGCGAGCTCGATGAAACCGACTTGCGCAACCGCATTATCGAGGTCGCGCGCCAGCACTATCGCGACAAGATCGCCGGCGTCGATCGGGAGGCGATGCGCCACTACGAGCGCGCCATCATGCTGCAAAGCCTGGACTCGCACTGGCGCGAGCACCTCGCCGCGCTGGATCATCTGCGGCAGGGCATCCATCTGCGCGGTTACGCGCAAAAGAACCCGACGCAGGAGTACAAGCGGGAAGCGTTCGAGCTGTTTTCGCTGATGCTGGAAATGATCAAGACCGAAGTCACCAAGATCCTGATGACGGTGCAAATCAGGAGCGCGGAAGAGCTGCAGGCTGTGGAAGAGCCCGAGATGCCGACAAACGTCCAGTACCAGCACGCAGAGTTCGCCGGCGGCGGCGATACCGCGGTGGAGGCTGAGGCCGATACGGATGTCGCGGTAGCGGAGAAGCCGCAACCCTACGTGCGCGGCGGGCAGAAAGTGGGCAGAAACGATCCGTGCCCGTGCGGGTCGGGCAAGAAGTACAAGCACTGCCACGGGAAACTGACTTAAGGGCGGTGACCGCTATGCCCGTTAATCTCTCTCCACCCGATCCGAAATCGCTGTTGCCCGTGAAGGGCGTGACGCTCGGCGTGGCCGAAGCGAACATCCGCAAGCCGAACCGCAAGGATCTTCTGCTGATCAGGCTTGACGACGGGGCGCGGGTAGCGGGGGTGTTCACGCAAAACCGTTTTTGCGCCGCGCCGGTAGTCGTGGCGCGCCAGCACCTGACGATGCTCGATCCGGACGCCACGATTCGCGCGCTGATGGTCAACACCGGCTGCGCCAATGCCGGCACCGGCAAGGAAGGCATCGCGGCGGCGCGCCAGACCTGCAGCGGGATCGCCGGGCTGCTCGGCTGCTCTTCAGCCCAGGTGCTGCCGTTTTCCACCGGGGTAATCATGGAGCCACTCCCGGTGGAGAGAATCATGGCGGGCCTGCCAGCGTGCACGGCGGACTTGCGCGAGAATAATTGGCTCGCCGCGGCGCAGGCGATCATGACCACCGATACCGTGGCGAAGGCGGTGTCGCGACGGGTCAGCATCGGCGGCGCAGACATCACGATCACCGGCATCGCCAAGGGCGCCGGCATGATCCATCCCAACATGGCGACGATGCTGGGATTCGTCGCCACGGACGCACACGTGAGCTTGCCGCTCGTGCGCGCTGCGGTGGCATACGCGGCCAAGCACTCCTTCAACTGCATCACGGTCGACGGGGATACCTCGACCAACGATTCCTTTATACTCGTTGCGACCGGCAAGGCTCAGATGCCGGAAATCGACGATGCTAAGAGTAGCGGCTTCACGGCTTTCCGGGACGGTGTCACCGGCGTCGCGGCGCAACTCGCGCAGGCGATCATCCGCGACGGCGAAGGTGCGACCAAGTTCATCACGATCAGGGTGGAAGGGGGGCGGAACGACGATGAGTGCGGCAGGATCGCGTACGCGATCGCGCACTCGCCGCTCGTCAAGACCGCGTTCTTCGCTTCCGATCCGAATCTCGGGCGGATACTCGCCGCAGTGGGCTACGCCGGCGTTGCGGATCTGAACGTCGAAAAGGTCGACCTGTATCTCGACGACGTGCTGGTGGCGAAGAGCGGTGGGCGGCATCCGGCCTATGAGGAAGCGGACGGCCAGCGCGTGATGAGACAAAGCGAGATCACGGTACGAGTAGTGCTGAACCGCGGGACCGCGTCAGCAACAGTGTGGACCTGCGATCTGTCACATGATTACGTCAGTATCAACGCCGATTACAGAAGCTAGTATGAATGACATCTCGAAACTGATGGTACGCGCCGACACGTTGGTCGGACGGCTTGAGAAACTGATGACCGCGGAACCGGCGCCGATCGACTGGAAGGCGTCGATTGCCTTCCGCTGGCGCAGGCGCGACGGCCGCGGTTCGATCGAACCGGTGAGGAATGTGCACCGCATCGAACTCAAAGACCTGCGGGGGATCGACGAGCAGAAACTGTTGGTCGAGCAGAACACGCGGCAGTTCGTCGAGGGCTTTCCGGCCAACAATGTGCTGCTTACCGGCGCGCGGGGCACCGGCAAGTCATCCCTGGTGAAGGCATTGCTCAACAAGTATGCTCCGCGCGGGCTGCGCGTGATCGAGGTTGAGAAGCAGGACCTCATCGACCTGCCGGAGATCGTCGAATGCATTTATCGACGCGCGGAGCGGTTCGTTCTCTACTGCGACGATCTGTCGTTCGAGGCCGACGAGCCGGGCTACAAGGCGCTGAAGGTCGTGCTGGACGGGTCGGTCGCGGCGGCTTCGGAGAACTGCCTGATTTACGCGACTTCCAACCGCCGCCACCTGATGCCCGAGTACATGCACGAGAATCTCGAGTACAAGCATGTCGGGGAGGAGATTCATCCCAGCGAAACGTCAGAGGAGAAGGTGTCGCTGTCGGAACGCTTCGGTGTATGGGTGTCCTTTTATCCGTTCGACCAGGACGACTACCTGAAGATCGTCGCTGTGTGGCTTGAGCATTTCAACGCCACGGGCGCACATTCTGACGTCGTGGAGCGGGCGGCGCTGCAGTGGGCGCTCCAACGCGGGGCGCGCAGCGGCCGCGTTGCATGGCAGTTTGCGCGGGACTGGGCGGGCAAGCAAAGGATGAAGGCGGAAGGGAACAAGGCAAGGCAGAAGGCGGAAGGCGGAAGGACGAAAGGGCAAGGCGGAAGGCGGCTTTGAGCGATGTCCGCACCACGTCTCGAAGTCGCGGCGGCGGTCATCCTCCGTGCAGACGGTAAATTTCTGCTGGCGCAGCGTCCTGCGAAGAAGGTCTACGCAGGCTATTGGGAGTTTCCCGGCGGCAAGATCGAAAACGGCGAGTCGGCCGAACAGGCGCTGAAGCGCGAGCTGCACGAAGAACTCGGTATCGATGTCGAGCGCGCCTATCCCTGGATCACGCGCGATTACGACTATGCTCACGCCGCGGTGCGGCTGCGATTTTTCCGCGTCGTCGCCTGGCGCGGGGAGCCGCACGGCAGGGAAGCCCAGCGTTTTTCCTGGCAGTCCACTCGCGAGCTTACTGTTTCACCACTGCTGCCGGCCAACGGACCCGTCGTGCGCGCACTCGACTTGCCCGCGGTTTATGGCATCAGTAACGCCGCCGAGTTGGGGATGGAGGAATACTTGCGTCGGCTCGAACGCGCGCTCGCGCGGGGTTTGCGACTGTTCCAGATACGCGAGAAGCGGTTGCAGGAGCACGAACTACACGCTTTTGCCGCGCGGGCGATGGCGGCCGCGCGTCGCCATGGTGCACGCATGCTCGTGAACGGCAGCATTGAAATTGCGCGCGAGCTCAATGCCAACGGCGTGCACTTGACTGCCGGGCAACTGATGAAACTCGGCAGCAGGCCGACGGAACTCGAACTCGTTGGTGCTTCCTGCCACGACGCGCAGGAACTTGCGCGCGCCGCCGAAATTGGTGTCGAATTGGTAGTGCTGGGACCGGTGCTCCCCACCCCCACTCACCCCGGTGCCCCCGGATTGGGATGGGAGAGGTTCAAGGCGCTGATCAAAGACTATCCGCTGCCGGTCTACGCGTTGGGCGGGATGCGCCCGGAGCATCTCTGCGTTGCCCGGGAGGCGGGCGCTCACGGCATCAGCATGATGCGGGGCGCCTGGGAAGACTAGAGTGCGGAGTGCAGAGCGCAAAGTGCAGAGTTGAGGCGGACGCGATACCTCCCGCCAACCCTGTACTCATCATTTCGCACTCATCACGTTTTGGTCACAACGCATCACGCGTCTATGGTTGAGACAGGTTCCGGACCCTACAGATTGCAGAACGTGAGCTCGAACTCGACGTCGGTCTCCGCAACTTTCGGGCGCTGCATGCCTTCCTGGGTCGTGAAGCGGATATTGAGCGCGTATTTGTTGGCGCTGATTTCGGGCACGCAGTGATAGTCGCGTGAGAGGCGGATGCGCAGCATTTGCGCCACCCGGCCGGCCATCATTTGCTGGTAGACGCCCTGATAGGCGACCTGCGCGGAGCTCTTGCCCGACTCACGCAGCAATCGCAGAACGATGGCGATCGCGTCACGGATCGGCAGGAACGGTGCGAGCCACTGCTGCAGGTCATGACGCTGCTGCTCGGCGCTTTGCTGCAGCCAGTAGTGGTACGACGGCAGGTCGAACTCGCAGACGCCCCCGGGGATATTGGTGCGCTGTTTGATGCTCATCAACCACTCGTTCTCGCGCAGTTCCTGGCCGATCTTGCCGGAGGCCTGGAACAGGCGCGACGAGGCCTGGTCGATTTGCCACAACACGTCGTCGAGCGCCTCTTCGGATATTTCCGGGTTATCGCGCAGCGCTTCCAGCGTCTGCTTCTGGCGTTCGAGTTCCTGCAGCAGATCGGACTTGAGATCGGCACGGCTGGATACCTCGAGGATTTCGAACAGCGAGAGCAGCGCGATGTGATGTTCCAGCGCATCGCTTTTGGCGAGAAAATACTCGACGCGCTCGTACAGGTCCTCCAGCCGCAGCAGCGTGCGTATGCGTTCGCTGAGAGGGTACTCGTAGCTGATCACGGCTCGCGGTAACCGTTCGCGGGTTGAAAACTGCGGCTAAGTATTCACCAAAACCCGTAAAAAATAAAGGCCTTATTCCGGGTTTTTAAAAATTGCCTGATGTTCAGGGGCTGGCGTCTTGTGACGCTTTCCGGGCGAGCGCGACGTATTTCTCGTGCAACGCCTCCGCCTGGCGGCGTAGCGCTTGGAGGTCGGCATCATTGTGTAGCACGTCATCCGCCGCAGCGAGGCGCTTGGCGCGCGGCAACTGCGCCGCCATGATCGCACGCACCTCGTCGCTGCTCAACGCGCTTCTTTTCATCGCACGTGCGATTTGCCGTTCCTCATCGCAATCGATAACGAGCACGCGCCCGATCAGCTCGCGGTAAGCCCCGGTTTCAAGCAACAACGGGACGACCACCAGCACATACGGTTGTTGCGCCGCAGCGATCCGCGCTTGCGAGTCTTTGCGAATCAGCGGGTGCAATATGGCTTCGAGTTTTTTCCTGGCCACAGCATCGGCAAAGACAAGCCGACGCATCTTCGCCCGGTCCAGCCCGCCGTCCGCCGCGACATAGTCCGCGCCGAACTCGCTGCGAATCGCGGCAACCGCCGCGCCGCCGGGGCGAGTCAAATCATGGGCGATTTCATCGGTATCGACCACTGCCGCCCCAAGTTCCTGGAAGATTCTTGCAGCGCTCGTTTTGCCGGATCCGACACCGCCGGTCAGGCCGATGCAGAACGGCAGGCGCATCAGAAAAGATCGAGGTAGCGTTGGGTGATCGCTGCGCCGTGGAACAGCGCCATCAGACCCGCGACCGCAAGATAGGGACCGAAGGGAATCGGCGTGTCGCGTCCGTGGCGTGCGAAAGCAATGAGCGCAATGCCGATCGCCGCGCCCGCGACGGATGATAGCAGGATCGCGAGCGGCAGCATTTTCCAGCCGAGCCAGGCGCCGATCGCCCCGAGCAGCTTGAAGTCGCCGTAACCCATGCCGTCCTTGCCGGTCGCCAGCCTGTAGCTCCAGAACACCGACCACAGCGCGAGATAGCCGCCGGCTGCGCCGATCACGGCCGATTTGAGGTCGGTAAAGATACCGAACAGGTTGAACAAGAGCCCGGCCCACAACAGCGGCAGCGTGATGTTGTCCGGCAGATAGGAGGTGTCGAGATCGATGAAAGCGAGAGCAACCATCGCCCAGGAAAACAGCAACGCGCCGAATGCGGCGGTGCTGAAACCGAAGCGCCATGCGGCGTAACCGCTTAGCAAACCGGTAAGCGCCTCAACCAAAGGATAGCGTGACGGGATTTGGGTTTTGCACGCGGAGCACTTGCCGCCCAGTGCGAAATAGCTTATGAGCGGGATGTTTTCGAGGGCGGTGATTCCATGTCCGCACGATGGGCAACGCGAGCGCGGGACCACCAGGTTGAATTTTTCCGCCGCCGGCGACTCGGTGCCGGAGAGTTCCGCACATTCCGCGCGCCACCGCCGCTCCATGATGGTGGGCAACCGGTGGATGACCACGTTGAGAAAGCTCCCCACGCACAACCCGAGAACGATGCAGGTTGGCACGAATACGGCCGGATCTCGAAGAAAGTCGATCGGAGTCATGTTATGACGCCGCCAAAGCAGCCGACTGCGAGCCCAAGCGGCATGCGGGCAGCGATGAAATGCGCAGGAGTGGTCTGGAAGGCTTGCAGCAGGGCCAATAGGATTCGGGGGTTCAGGATGGAGGATTCAGGGATGGGCGGCAGACGTGATGACTTCGATTCTCCCTGAATCCTCGCTCCGGATATCTGAATCCTGCATTACACGACCTGGCCCAACTTGAAGATCGGTAAATACATGGAGATCACCATGCCGCCGATCAGCGTGCCGAGGACCACCATGATCATCGGCTCCATGAGGCTGGCAAGCGCTTCGACGGCGTCATCCACCTCCTGATCGTAGAAGTCGGCAACTTTGGACAGCATCGCGTCGAGCGAGCCCGATTCCTCGCCGATCGAAACCATCTGTACTACCATGTTGGGAAAGACTTCGGTACCCTGCATGGCCGACGTGAGACTGGAGCCCGTGGCTACCTCTGTTTGGATTTTCTTGGTGGCGACGTAGTATTCATAGTTGCCGGCGGCGCCGGCAACCGAATCGAGCGCTTCGACCAGCGGCACGCCGGCGGCAAACATCGTGGCGAGCGTGCGCGTCCAGCGCGCGAGCGATGACTTTCGCACCAGGTCGCCGAACACGGGCAGGCGCAGCATGACGCGGTCCATGACGATTTGCATTTTCACGGAGCGCTTCCAGGTCCAGAAGAACCCGTAGACCGCGCCGAAGAGGCCGCCGAAGATCGCGTACCAGTATTGTACGAAAAAGTCCGAGACCGCCATCACGAACAACGTGGGGGCGGGGAGATCGGCGCCAAAACTCGTGAATACCTGCTTGAACGCCGGGATCACGAAGATCATGATAACCGCAGTGATCACGAATGCGACGACGATGACGGCGAGAGGATAAAACAACGCCGCCTTGATCTTGCTCTTGATGGCGAGGATTTTTTCCTTGTAAGTTGCGAGCCGGTCGAGCAGGCTGTCGAGAATACCGGCGGCTTCGCCGGCGCCGACCAGATTGCAGAACAGGGCATCGAAGTGGAGCGGATGTTTTTCGAACGCCTGCTTCAAGCTCGATCCGGTTTCGACTTCAGTCTTGATGTCCACCAACAGGCGCGCGACCGCCGGATTGCTGTGCCCCTTGCCGACGATGTCGAAGGCCTGCAGCAGCGGCACGCCCGATTTCATCATCGTCGCCAGTTGACGGGTGAACAGCGTGATATCCTTCTCCGTGATCTTGCCGCCGGTGAGCCTCTGCTTCTTGACCCCGACGACCTTGATGCCCTGCCGACGCAGCGTGGCGTTGACCTGAGCTTCCCCGGTTGCGCGTATCTCGCCGCGCAGAGTCTTGCCGGACTTATCCTGCCCGACCCAGCTGAAATTGAATTCCTTGATGCCGGGCTTTTTTGCGGCCGCAGCTGCTGTTGCCATGGAAAATCCCCCGATTAATCTGTTTAACCAACGGGTTAGGCGAGTTTATTTGCAAAATGATGCACGTCTTGGACGGCTTTGTAAAGCCTAATTTGCGCGAGACTCAAACATCTATCGCGGCGGGTTCCCCGGTGGCCGGTGGAAACACGCGCACCGCCTTCACCACCCGGTCCTGGGTTTGCACGATTTCCAGGGGATGGCCGGCGATTTTGACGCTGGTGTTGGGCTCGGGGATGTCTTGCAGGTGCTCGAGGATCAGGCCGTTCAGTGTCTTGGGGCCGTCGAGCGGAAACTGAAAACCAAGCTTGCGATTGAGTTCCCTGAGCAGCGTACTGCCTTCGACGAGATAACTGCCGTCGTCCTGTCTGAAGAAGCCCCGGGTCTGTAGCGGCGACTGCGTCGTGAACTCGCCGACAATCTCCTCGAGTATGTCCTCGAGCGTGACCAGCCCCATCAGCTCGCCATACTCGTCGACGACGAGGCTTACGCGATCCTGATGCTCCTGGAAATTCTGCAACTGCGAAAACAGCGGCGTGCCCGAGGGCACGAAATTAAGTTCATGGATGATTTCACGCAGGCCGTCCTTGGTGAGTTCGCCCTGCTGCATCAGATTGAGAACATTTCTGACGCGCAGCGTACCGATGACTTCATCGAGCTGGCCCTTGTAGACCAGCAGGCGGCGGTGATATGCGGTGGAGATCTGCTGCGTGAGTTCTTCAAGCGGCGCCTCGAGATCAATCGCCTCGATCTGGCTGCGCGGCACCATCACGTCGTCAACGGTGATCGCCTCGAGATCGAACAGGTTGATGAGGATGCTCTGATGCTTGTGGGGAATATAGCCGGCCTCCAGTACCAGCATGCGCAGCTCCTCGACGGAGAGCTTGTGTTCGCCCGAACCGGGCCGCAGCCACATCAGCCGCAACAAGCCCTGCACGAACAGGTTCACGAACCACACGGCCGGCCGCGTGGCCTTGAGCAGGGGCGTCAGCACATAGCTCGACGGCAGCGCGATGCGCTCGGGGTAGGCGGCGCCGATCACCTTGGGCGTGACCTCGCTGAACACCAGGATCGCGAACGCGGCGGCGCCGGTTGCGATCAGCAGCGCGAACTGGCTGTCGCCAAGATAGCGGCGCGCGATCTCGCCGACCAGCAGCGCGGACGCGGCGTTGATGACGTTGTTGCCGAGCAGCACCACGCCGAGAAACTTGTCGGTATTGGCAAGCAGGTCGGAAGCAAGCCGCGCGCCGCGGTGGCCGGTCTGGGTCAGGTGCTTCAACCGGAAGCGGTTGAGCGCCATCATGCTGGTTTCGGAAATCGAGAAAAACGCGGAAACGATCAGGAAAATGAATAACGCCGCGAACAGCGTCGAAATGGGAATGGCGTCCACGGATCCAACCGGTCGGTTATGGAGGGAAATTCAGTATCGGAGCCGCCCTCGACGGTGTCAAGGGCGGCTTAGGAATGAGGAATTAGGACTGAGGATTGAGCAACCCATCGAGCTCCGCGTAAATCCTTCACCGTACTCACCCATCACCCCTTCCCCGTCTGGCAAAGGGGAGGGGACCGGTACTGTGTGAAAATGGCGTGTCGACCGTAACGATCCAAAGGGTGTGAATTCAACCCTCGTTCCTGAAAGTAATCCTAGGCTCTGCCTAGGATTACTTCGAGCACGAACTTGCTGCCGATGTAGGCAAGCACCAGCGTGAGAAATCCAGCCAGCGTCCAGCGCACCGCGACACGCCCGCGCCAGCCGTAGACGTGCCTGCCGGTGAGGAGCGCGGCGAAGATGATCCAGGACGCCACGCCGAACACGGTCTTGTGGTTGAACTTCGCCGCTTTGCCGAACAACTCCTCCGAAAACACGACTCCGCTGGCGAGCGTCAGCGTGAGCAGGATGAAGCCGGCCCAGATGATGCGAAAGAGCAGCGTTTCCATGGCGAGCAACGGCGGCAGCCGCTGCAGCATCTGCGGCAGCGCGCCGTCGTGCAGCCTTCGCTCGAGCAACGCCATCAGCAGGACGTGCAGTGAAGCGATCGTGAACAAGCTGTAGGCAAACATCGCGATCAACAGATGAATCTTCAACGCGGCGAATTCGGTGTTGGGCAGGGGTTGCAGCGATGGAAAAACCGCCGGCAGAAACGACGCCAGTGCAGCGACCGGCATCACCAGCGCCTGAAGACCTTCAAGCTTGTAGTAAAAATTGCCGAGCCAGTAGATGAGCACGGTAAGCCAGAGGATGGCCGATATCGCGTTGCCGATGCCGAGATAGAGCCCGTGTGTGCCGAAAGCGGACTGCGCGAGCAGCACGGTATGCAACCCGAGCGGCACGAGCACCGCATAGTGTTCAACCGCATCATGCGAGGGCGCGGCAGGCTCCGTGTGGACGGCGTGGGCCCAGCGCGTGCGCCAGAAATGGAAAGCGAGCCCGGCGTAGAGCAGGGCGTTGATCAGATAGGGTAAAATTCCGGACATTCCTGAAGTTTACCCTATCCCCAAGGCATGTTCGACAACCTGACCCAGCGGCTTTCGCGCGTCATCAAGACACTGCGCGGCGAGGCGCGTATCACCGAAGCCAACATTCAGGAAGCGCTGAGAGAAGTGCGTATGGCGCTGCTCGAAGCCGACGTGGCGCTGCCGGTGGTCAGGGAATTAATCAGCCGCGTTCGCGACAGGGCGCTCGGACAGGAGGTAGTGAGCAGCCTCACGCCGGGCCAGGCCGTGGTCGGCGTCGTGCACCGAGAGCTGGTTCAGTTGATGGGTGAGCGGAACGACGCGCTCAACCTCGTCACGCAGCCGCCGGCGGTGATTCTGATGGCCGGATTGCAGGGTTCGGGTAAAACCACGAGCTGCGGCAAGCTCGCGAAATGGCTCCGGGAGCAGCACAGGAAAAAGGTCCTGCTCGCGAGCTGCGATATCTACCGGCCCGCGGCGATCGAGCAGCTGAAAACACTTGCAGCGCAGGTCGAAACGGATTTTTTCCCTGTAACAGCCGGCGACATGCCAGTCGCTATCGCTGCTGCCGCGCTCGATTTCGCGCGCAAGCACTACCATGACGTGCTGATCGTCGACACCGCGGGACGGCTTGCGATCGACGCAGCGATGATGCAGGAAATCCGCGAGTTGCACGCGGCGCTGAAACCGATCGAGACGCTGTTCGTGGTGGATGCGATGCAGGGCCAGGACGCGGTCAACACCGCGAAAGCGTTCGCTGAAGCGCTGCCGTTGACCGGCGTTGTCCTGACCAAGCTCGACGGGGATGCGCGCGGAGGCGCAGCGCTGTCGGTGCGGCACGTGACCGGCAAGCCGATCAAGTTCGTCGGGGTGGGGGAGAAACTTGCTGGTCTCGAGCCGTTTTACCCTGACCGCATGGCCTCGCGCATCCTCGGCATGGGCGATGTGCTGTCGTTGATCGAGGACGTGCAGAAAAGCGTCGACCACGACGCAGCGGCGAAGCTGGCAAAGAAGGTCAAGTCGGGCAGGGGTTTCGATCTCGAGGACTTCAAGCAGCAGATCGTGCAGATGAAGAAAATGGGAGGGCTCGCAGCGCTCGCGGACAAGCTGCCGGGCAATCTCGCGCACATGGCGCAGGGCGCCCCGCAGATGGACGACAAGGCCATCCGCAGGATCGAAGGCATCATCAATTCGATGACACCGCAGGAACGCACCAAGCCCGAGCTCATCAAGGCGTCGCGCAAGCGCCGTATCGCCGTCGGCGCCGGCGTCACGGTGCAGGAAGTCAATCGCCTGCTAAATCAGTTCGGGCAGATGCAGAGAATGATGAAAATGATGGCGAAGGGCGGAATGGCGAAGATGATGCGGTCGATGAAAGGGATGTTTCCAGGAATGCGCTAGCGTGCACGCTATCGCATAATATAAGCGCAAGGTCTTTCGCCGGTTTGTTACAGTGTTCCTCGCGATGACAGTTGATCGGAGGTTCCATGGTTAATTGCGATCCGCCGGCAAAGTTCCGGCGACGAAGCAATCAGGCGGCGCGATACTCCGCGAGCCGTTGCTCGGCGCGGTCGAGCGGGCTTTTCACGCCGCGCCCGCCTTTGTTCAGCACATGCGTGTATATCATCGTGGTTGACACATCCGAATGGCCCAGCAGCTCCTGCACCGTGCGGATGTCGTAACCGGCCTGCAGGAGATGCGAGGCGAACGAATGCCGCAGCGTGTGGCAGCTCACCGGCTTGATAATGCCTGCGGCGCGCGTGGCGCGCTTGATCGCGCGGCTCATCGTGTCGGGGTAGAGGTGGTGGCGCCGGATGACTCCCGATTCCGGATCGGCCGAGCGGTTTTTCGACGGAAACAGGAACTGCCAGCCCCACTCGTATCCCGCGCGTGGATACTTGCGCGACAGGGCGTGAGGCAACCAGACTTCTCCGTAACCCTCCGCGAGGTCCCGGCGATGAAGCGTGCGCACCTTGCCGAGGTGAGCCTGGAGCGGTTGCACCGCGCTTTCGGGCAGCATCGTCACGCGGTCCTTCGCGCCCTTGCCGTTGCGCACCAGAATCTGGCGGTAGGCGAAGTCCACATCCTTGACGCGGAGCGTCAGGCATTCCTGCAGGCGCAGACCCGCGCCGTAGAGCAGGCTCGCCATCAACCAGGTCACGCCGTCGAGCTGCTCGAGCAACTTGCGCACTTCGGCCTCGCTGAGCACGACCGGCAGGCGTACCGGACGCTTCGCGCGCACGAGATCGTCGAACCAGGGCAAGTCGCGCTCGAGAACCGCCTTGTAAAGAAAAAGCAGCGCGGCAAGCGCCTGGTTCTGCGTCGCGGCCGCGACGTTGCGATCGGTGGCGAGCCAGCTGAGGAACGCCGTCACTTCGGGTGCGCCCATCTCGGCGGGGTGGCGTTTGTTGTTATGGAAAATGAAGTAGCGGATCCAGAACCAGTAGGTTTTTTCGGTGCGCCGGCTGTAGTGACGCGAGCGGATCGCCGCGCGAAAGCGCTCGATCAGGCGGGGCGCATTGGATGCGTTTGAAGAATCCCGCAAGGAATCAGGGGCTTGTCCCATAAATAGCCGTTCATCATGGATACTGTATAAACATACAGTACTGTAACGCACTGATTCAGAGGCAGGTTGACGAAACGAACACCGGGGGCGACCATCTTAATCAGCACTTTTGCTTATGATTGAACGTTAGATTCCTCGTCCTCGGGGGTTGTGGTATGATATATTGTCATACTACGGAGGTGCGACATGAGTAGCGTAAAAGTTGCAATTACCCTCGACCGCGAAACTCTAATCCGCGTTGATGGCTTGGTTTCAA
>MERI01000169.1 GCA_001772005.1 Betaproteobacteria bacterium RIFCSPLOWO2_12_FULL_62_58
CAATCGGTTACACGATGAGGCGGTCAAGGCGGTTGCGGTGCCGGACGTACAGCAAGCGATGTCGCGCCAGGGTCTGGAGGTCGAGACCGGCACGCCGCAGGAACTTGCCGCCCGCATCAGGACCGAGACCGCGGTGTGGGCGGAGGTGATCAAGGCCGCGGGCATCCGCGCAGAGTAAATTACGAGAGGCGAGAAGCGTGAGGCGCGAGGCGAGAGGAGAGCCGCGTAGGGTGCGCATGGCGCACCTCATGTTGCTCATTACTTTGTCGGTAGGGCTGGCGGGGATTGTGGCGGCGCAGGTGCAATATCCGAACAGACCGGTGCGTATAATCGCACCCAGCGCGCCCGGCGGCGCTGCCGATACTGTTGCGCGGGCGATCGCGCAACCGCTCGCCGAACGCCTCGGTCAGCCGGTGGTGGTGGAGACCCGCGCCGGCGCGGGCACCGTAATCGGCACCGAAGCCGTGGCAAAGTCGGCGCCCGACGGCCATACCCTGCTGATCGGCCTTCCCGCGCTCGCGATAAACCCGTCGATATACAAGAAGCTGCCCTACGATGCGCTGCGCGATTTCATGCCGATCACGCAGGCGGTCAGCCAGCCCAACCTCCTCGTCGTGCATCCGTCGCTGCCGGCGCGGTCGGTGAAGGAGCTGATCGTGCTCGCGAGGGCACGGCCCGGCGAGCTGGTGTTTGCCTCCTCCGGCGTCGGCGCCAGTTCGCACCTGACGATCGAGTTGTTTCTCCTCATGACCGGGACCCGCATGTTGCACGTGCCGTACAAAGGGCCCGGACCGGGCGTCATTGATCTCATTGCGGGTCGCGTGTCGCTAATGGCGCCGAGCACGATCGCCACCCTTGCCCACGTTCGAAGCGGCCGGTTGCGCGCGCTCGGTGTGACGACTGCCAAGCGTGCCTTGGGCCTGCCCGATGTTCCCACCGTCGCAGAGGCCGGCGTGCCGGGCTACGAGTGGTATCGTGGTTTGGGTTGGTCGCGCCGGCGGGCACACCGAAAGAAGTGATTGCGCGGCTGCACAAGGAAGTGGTATCGATTTTGCGCACGCCGGATGTCCGGGAACGTTTCGCCAGGGACGGCACCGAAGTCGTCGCCGGCTCACCCGAAGAGTTCGACGCCTACATCCGTGCCGAGATCGTGAAGTGGGCGAAGGTCGTGAAGAGCGCCGGCATCCAGGCCGAGTAAAGCGCGCTTCCTTCGTTTCCGACATTCGGTAGTCCGTCTTGCTCCCGGTAAAACGTCTCACTTCGCCTTCAGGCCGACAGCGCGGGCGATTTCGCCCGTGCGCACGAGCGTCCGCTCCGTAATTCTGAACATAGTCCGGCGTCCGCTCGAATGCCGCCATGCCGACGCCCAGGTGCTTGGAGGCGGCGATGATCTTACCCGGACGGAAGTAGATCGACGCCTTGTTCAGCGCATTGCTCGTCGCTTCGCGTCGACCCCTCCTCGACGAGGCGGGAGGCCACATGTATTGTTGACGATGCCGCCGGGAGTTGCAACACTAACGTCCCGCCTCCTGGATTCCAGATCAAAACCGCCGTGAAGATTACCGCCATCCACTCCACCAGCGTGCCGATCGCTTCCGAGATTCGGAACGCGTTTATCGACTTTTCCAGGATGACGGCGAGCGTGGTTGCCGTTGTCACCGACATCAAGAAGAATGGAAAGCGCGTCATCGGCTACGGTTTCAACTCCAACGGCCGCTACGCGCAGGCCGGTCTGCTATCCGAGCGCTTCATCCCGCGCCTCATGCAGGCCGACTCCACGTCGCTGCTCAATGACGCCGGCACCAATCTCGATCCGCACCGAATCTGGGCGTGCATGATGGCGAATGAAAAACCCGGCGGGCACGGTGAGCGCTCGGTCGCGGTGGGGGTCGTCGACATAGCGGTGTGGGACGCGGTCGCCAAGATCGAGGGCAAGCCGCTTTATCGCTTGCTCGCCGAGCGCTACAACGGCGGCAAGGTTGACGACAAGGTGTTCGTCTACGCTGCCGGCGGCTACTACTACCCGGGCAAGAATGTGAAGGCGCTGCAGGACGAAATGAGAAAGTATCTCGATCTCGGCTACTCGGTGGTCAAGATGAAGATCGGTGGCGAATCGCTCGCGGATGATCTGAAACGCATCGAAGCAGTCATCAAGATCGTGGGTTCGCCGGACAGGCTGGCGGTGGACGCGAATGGGCGCTTCGATCTGAAAACTGCCATCGAGTACGCGAAAGCGTTCGAGTCCTACGGCCTGTTCTGGTACGAGGAGGCGGGCGATCCGCTCGACTTCCAGCTTCAGGCGGAGCTTGCAAACCACTACGACAAGCCGATGGCGACCGGCGAGAACCTGTTTTCGATGCAGGACGCGCGCAATCTCATCCGCTACGGCGGCATGCGTCCCGACCGCGACTGGCTGCAATTCGACTGCGCGCTTTCGTATGGGCTGGTCGAGTATATGCGCACGCTCGCGATGCTGAGGGAAAACGGCTGGTCGCCGCGCCGTTGCATCCCGCACGGCGGGCATCAGATGTCGCTCAACATCGCCGCCGGCCTGGGACTGGGCGGCAATGAGTCCTACCCCGACGTGTTCCAGCCGTTTGGCGGTTTCGCCGACGGCACACCCGTGGAGAATGGCCAGGTGCCTATGCCGCAAGTGCCGGGCGTGGGTTTCGAGGCCAAGGCCAATCTTTATAAGGTGATGAAGGCGCTGGTTTAGATCGTCAGCGACGTAGGCCGGGGTGCGTGGAGCGCTCCCCGGCATTGATCGTCAGGTAGCCGCCGATGCGGCAACCTGACCTACGTCTGCTACGCCGCGCAAAAGCGGAAGACGTTCCCTACCTGCTTGGCGTTGTACATAGCGGTGTCCGCGGCCTTGACGAGCTTGTCCAGGTCCTGGGCATCGGCCGGATAAATTGCGATGCCGATGCTTGCGCCGACCGAGGCTTCACGTCCTGCGCCGCCGAGCTGGAAGGGTGCAGACAGCGCTTCGAGAAGTTTTGTGGCGACCATCGCCACATCCTGGCGGTTCGCGATTTTCGGCAGGATCGCGAGGAACTCATCGCCACCGATGCGGGCGACCGTGTCGGATTCACGCAGCCGCGCCCGGATCCTGTCGCCGACGGTCTTGAGCAGCTCGTCGCCGGCGTCGTGCCCCAACGTGTCGTTGACCGCCTTGAACCGGTCGAGATCGACGTAGAGCAGCGCCAGTTCGTGGCGGTCCCGCCGGGCAAGCCCCATCGCCTGGCGCAGGCGGTCGTAGAACAGCGCCCGGTTCGGGAGCCCGGTGAGGCTGTCGTAATGGGCGAGTTGCCGGATTTTCTCCTCGGCCTGCTTGCGCTCGGTGATGTCGCGGAATATCAGGGAGACGCCGACGACCCTCCCGGCCGTATCCTTGATCGGCGACTGGGTAATCGAAACGTCGATCCGCCGGCCGTCCTTGGTCAGCCGCACCGCGTCGGACGCGGGTATCGACTGGCCCGAGGCGAGCAACGCGCGGTTCTGCGCCGCCAGCGCGGCCTGGTCGGGCGGGATGATCAACGAGACGTTCTGGCCGATGGCTTCCGCCGCACTATAGCCGAAGAGCCGTTCCGCAGCGGTGTTCCAGGTGACGATTCTGCGCTGGAGATCGCGGCTGACGATCGCGTCGTCCGAATTCTCCACGATCGCCGCGAGCTGGGCGTGCACGGCCTCGGCCCGGCGGCGCTCGATCAGGCGGGCGAGCTGTGCGCCCACGCTGCCGATCGTCTCGACCAGCGGCGCGTCAGGGTCGCGCGGCTCGTCGGAGAAAAATTCAATGAACGCGGCGATTTCCTCGCCCACGATCACCGGGAAGGCAAAGGCGGAACGCAATCCCGCCTTCGCCGCTTCAAGGATCCGGCCCGAGACCGGGAGTTGAGAGAGATCCGCGAGCCACACCGGTTCCTTCTCGCGCAACACCTTGCCGACGAAGTGCCCGCGCGTGGCGGTGTGGTCGGTGCGTTCGGACTGGTGTATGAAATGCGTGAAGCGCCCGGGATCGGCCGCATGCCAGTACGTGGTCTGCGGGATGCCGCCCGGCCGCCCCTGCGCAAACGTGCCCACGCAACCCAGCGTCCACTTGCCATATTCGGAGATGATTCCGAGGCAGGACTGCATGGCCGTCTCTGCGGAGGCAGCCTCGTTCGCGGCCCGCGCCAATGACTCCATGAGCTGGCTGAACCCGGCCTTGCGCTCCAGCTCGCGCTGGGCGTGCTTCAGTTCGCCGATGTCGCGATAGATGAGAGCGACGCCCGTGACGTTGCCGGAACTGTCCAGGAGCGGCGAGGCGCTGATCGACACCTGTACGCGGCGGCCGTCCTTGGCGAGCCGCTCGGTTTCATGGGGGGGCGCCTGCTGACCGTCAAGGGCAATCGCTCTTCGCTGCCCGAGTTCGTGACGCCGGTCGTCCGGCACTAGGAGGCCCACGTCGCGGCCTACAACTTCCACGGCCCTGTAGCCGAACATGCGCTCCGCGCCGGCGTTCCACGTCAGGATGATCCGATCGGTCGCGGTGCTGACGATCGCATCCTGCGAGGATTCGACGATCGACGCGAGCCGGGCGTGCGCCACCTCGGCCCGGTCACGCTCGACCAGCCGGGCGAGCTGCGCGCCCACGCTTCCGATCGCTCCGAACAACAGCAGGTCCACCTCGCGCGGCTCCTCGGCGAAGAACTCGAGGAAGGCGGCGACCTCGCCTTGCACGATGATTGGAAAAGCGAAACCGGAGTGCAGGCCGGCGTTGACGGCCATCATCAGGCGGCCACGCGCGTCCGCTTTGTCGAATTCCGTAATCCACACCGCCTGTTTTTCGCGCAGCACTACGCTGATGAACTTGCCGGACAACTGCGTGTAGTCGTAGCTTTCGGACACGCGCACGAACTCCGCGAAACGTTGCGGGTCGCTGCCGTGCCAGAGCGAGGCCTGGACTACCGGCGTGGGCGAGCTCGTCTTGAGAAGAGCGACACGCCCGAGGCGCCAGTGGGCGTAGGCGGAAATTCGTTCGAGGCAGGTGCGCATGGCTGCCTCGGGGGAGGTCGCCTCGTTGGCGGCGCGCGCCAGGGCTTCCAGAAGTTCCAGCAGCGCCACCTTGCGGGGCCGCCTCACGGCGGCCCGCGGCGCGGCGGGCGGGCGCGCTTTCGATGATCGCGGCTGAGTATCGCGGTTTCTCACGGTGCGGCTAAACTCGAAATGGAAGCGGTGTCGCACGCATTCTACCCGCGCGGCCGAGGTCCTTGAAATTCATGGGTCCTAGGAGTTTGTCGGGCTTAGCCCCGACAAACTCCTAATGCAAAACCGGCGCAAGGAAAAACTGCAAAAAGAGGATGACGGATATGCGAATTTACCCCTCTTGTCGTTATATTCGGCCGTTTCGTGTGGGTTTTCGTCAGAATTGTCAGCCGGTTTTGCTTTTAGTCTGTAGGGTGCGCTTTGCGCACCTCTATACGGTGCGTGGAACGCACCCTACGTGCGAGGTCTCTCGCGTGGACTTGATCCCGCCCTACGCCGCGCAAACCGGTAGACATTCCGGAGTCAGCAGTCACGCTTTTTGAGGCCTGGCGGCGCCGCAACTCCAGCACGACGTGAACTGGCCTTCCAACGCCTCACCGCAGTTGGGGCATTGCCAGCGCTCGGCGCCGAACTGACGGGCGAACGAGCCATTGAGAAAAGCGACCAGCAGTTCGTTTGCGCGATCGAATTGCGCCTCGTCGGTGATCCACACCGAACAAACGTCGACCGGCAACTCACCCCACCCGCTGGTCAGGTACTCCCCACGCACGACCGCGTCAATTCCCTGCGATTCGAGGAATCCTTTGACGAGGTGCGCCTCGGGCGCGTGCTTGGCGACGTGAACCTGCTTCACTGTTTTGCCCGCGAGCTGGTCTTGATCCAGTCGGCAATGCGGCGCACGACCTCATCCTCAATCCCGATGAAGCCATGGTAGTGGCGCGCTTCGCAGGGATCGCCTTGCACGGGGCCGCCGCCGGCAATCCGGATCAGTTCCGTTTTGGGCGCCGACTTCAAACCTTCAATCAACGAGTTTACATCCGCGAACAGGATCACGCTTGCGACCGGGTTCCCGGGTTTGATCACCAGCACGCGCTGCGTGACGCCGGGACGGGTTTCGATGTCCTTGACGAAGGTTTCGGCGGCGATTGCCGGCGTGCAGCCGAACAGCGCGAGGATCAGCCCCGGAAGCAGCGAGCGCATGGTGGCAACAGCTTACGCTACCACCCGGCGGAAAGCACCAGCACGGATTATTTACACGCTCCTGCTGTGGCCGGCGCCGGCGATATGCATGTGGCAGGCGACGGCGTGTGCGGTAGCTGCGTTGCAAATCGTCAGCGCCGGTTCGACTTTCTCACACACGCCCTCGGCGAACGCGCAGCGCGTGCGGAAGCGGCAGCCCGGGGGCGGATTTATCGGATTCGGCGGGTCGCCGATGAGCGGGGGTTGCTCCAACTTGATATCGGGATCCATCGACGGGCGCGAGGCGAGCAGCGCCTGGGTGTAGGGATGGCGCGGCCGGTGATACATGTCGTCGACCGAACCCAATTCGACGACCTTGCCGAGGTACATCACCAGCACGTAGTCGCTCACGTACTGCACGACGTTCAGATCGTGCGAGATGAAGAGATACGTGAGCCCCAGGTCGTGCTTGAGGTCCATCAGGAGATTCAACACCTGCGCCTCGATCGATTTGTCGAGAGCGGACACCGCTTCGTCGAGGATCACCAGGATAGGATCGAGCGCCAGAGCGCGTGCGATATTGACGCGCTGGCGCTGGCCGCCAGAGAGCTCGTGCGGATAGCGGCGGCCAAACTGATTGGGATCGAGCCCCACCAGCGCGAGCAGCTCGCGCGCCTTGTCGATCGTTTTCTGCTTGGGCACGCCGTGCGAGCGCGGTCCGAATGCGATGCTGTCCTGCACCGACAGCCGCGGATTGAGCGAGGCGTAGGAATCCTGGAATACCATCTGCATGTTGCGGCGCAGTTCGCGCAGCGTGAAACCGCCGGGGTCTCCGAGACGCCTGCCGGCCAGCCATACCTCGCCTGCATCAGGCGCGATCAAATGCATCAGCAGCCGCGCGGTCGTGGACTTGCCGCAGCCGGATTCGCCGACGATGCCCAGCGTCTCTCCGGCGTTGATCGTGAAACTCACGTCGTCGACCGCTTGCACCAGCAGCCGCGGTCCCATGACCCGGTCGGACCGCACGGGGAAGTACTTGCGCAAGTTGCGCACCGACAGCAGCGGGTGCGGCTCGGCGCTCGTCGTGTGCGCCGCCGTCATAAACACGATGCCCCCAAACGACAAGTCAGGTAGCCGCGCATGTGGCAACCTGACCTACGACGTTCATCATTCATCCGTTCATCATTCATCGCTCATCGTTCAGCGTTCCTACAGCCGCACGTCCATTGCGCTGCGCAGCCCGTCGCTGATCAGGTTGAAGCACATGGAGGCAATGAAGATCATGAACCCGGGCAGCACCGAGACGAGCGGCGCGAGGAAGATCGACTCGCGCAGCGTGTTGAGCATCAGACCCCATTCGGCGGAGGGCGGACTTGCACCCAGGCCGATGAAGGAGAGCCCGGCGGAGATGACGATGCTGACGCTGATCAACACGGTGGCATAAACGAAAATCGGACCGAGCACGTTGCCGAGCACGTGGATGCGGATGATGGTGAAGGTGCCGGCGCCGCTTGCCCGCGCCGCCTCGACAAAGTCCATCGCCCGCATCTGGGTCGTGACGGACTCGGTGACGCGCGTGAGGGGCGGGATAAACACGATCGTGATGGCGAGCAGCGCGTTGCGGATGCCGGCGCCGAGCGAGCCGGCGATGGCGACCGCGAGCAGAATCGAGGGAAAGGCGTAGAACACGTCGGTCACGCGCATGATCAGCATGTTGATCCGTCCGCCGACGAAACCAGCGACGAGCCCCAGGCTGCCGCCGATCAGGAGCGCGACCAGCACCGGCACGATCCCCATCATGAGTGAGAGCCGGCCGCCGTGGATGAGACGCGAGAGCATGTCGCGGCCGAGTTCATCGGTGCCGAGCGGATGGCCGGGTGAACCGACGGGCAACAAACGGTTGGTGGAGTTTGTCAGCGTCGGGTCGGGCAGGCCGAGCCATGGCGCAAACAGCGCGGCGGCGGCGATCAGGATCAGAATCAACCCGCAGGCGACGGTGAACGGATCGCGCATGACGCGCCGCCAGACGTTTTGCCAGTAGGTCCGCTGCGCGATGCCGCCCACGGGGATTTCGACCGCCGTCGGCTGGCCGGTGTCGAATCCGAAGGCGAGCGCGATCTTGTCGCTTGCGGCAGGTTTCATCCCAGTTTAGCCGCGGCTGATGCGGGGATCGGCCCAGGTCTGGAGGATGTCGATCACGAGGTTTATCGATACGAAGAAAAGCGCAAGCAGCAGGATTGTCCCCTGCAGTACCGGAATGTCCCGATCGAAGATGGCGAGGTTGAGCAGATAGCCGGTCCCGGGCCATGAGAATACGGTTTCCACCAGTATCGAGCCGCCGAGCAGGTGCGCGAATTGCAGGCCCATCACCGCCAGCACGGTGGGCAGTGCATTGCGCGAGACGTGGAGCAGGATGCGCCGCTCCGAAAGCCCGCGCGCGCGCAGCGCTTCGACGAACTCCTGGCTCAGGATCTCCATGACGCAGGCACGGGCGGTGCGCGCGACGATGGCGCAGGGGATCGCGGCCAGTGCAATGACCGGCAGTATCATGTGCTTCCATGCGTCCCAGCTCCAGGTCGAAGTCGGGGTGCCGGCGCCCATCGAAGGCAGCCAGCCGAGCTGCACCGAGAATACGATTACCACGAGGATCGCCAGCCAGTACGGGGGAATGCTCACGCCGGTAATCGTGGCCGAGGACACCGCCTTGTCGAGCCAGGCGCCGTGGTTGTAGCCGGCGAGCATTCCCGCCGTAACCCCGACGATAAAACCGAGCAGCGCGGCGGCTACCCCGATCGTAATGGTGTTGGTGGCGGCGTCGATGAGCGTCTTGAAAACCGGCACGCCGGTGCGCAGCGAGTAACCCATGTCGCCGGTCAACGCGCTGCCGAGCCAGATCAGATACTGTACCGGCAGCGGCTTGTCGTAGCCGAATGACGCGCGCATCTCCGCCAGCATTTTCTGATCGACTTCGCCCACCACGGCCGACAGCGGGTCGCCGGGCGCGAGATGCACCAGCGCGAACACGACGAGCGATACGCCGATTGCGATCGGGATCGTGTAAAGAATCCGGCGGATGATGTAGTTCAGCATTCGCTACCGAGGGAGATCACTATTCACGTTTCACTTTTCACTTCAGTCGGCGACATAGACCGGCGCCAGGTCCTGGAACCAGTGCTTCACCTGGACCCAGCCTCTCACCCTGGATGACAGCGCGCGCGGCCCCACGTCGTGCACCACCCACACGTCCACCGCCTGGTTGACAAGATAAGCGTGCAGTTCGCCGAGCAGTTGATCGCGCTTCTTCTCGTCGAACGTATTGTTGGAAGTTTCGACCATGGCATCGACCTTCGGATCCGAATAGTGCATGTAGTTGAAGCCCTTGGGCGCTATCGCCTTGCTGCTGTAGATGCGGCCGAAAGCGCTGAAAGGATCGACCGTTGCCGAGGAGTTGTTGATGCCGTGCACGCCCTGGCAGATGGGCGATCCCGCGCCGGCGCGACGGCAATTGCGCAACACCTCCCAGTCCTGCGTGACCAGCTCCAGATTGATGCCGACCGCTTTCAGGTTTTGCTGGATGTATTCGTTCATCGGCCTGGGCAGCATCTGGCCCGAACCGGAAGGCGACACCATCACCTTGAGCGTGAGCGGTTTTGCGTCGGAATAGCCTGCTTCAGCCAGGAGCTTCTTCGCGCCCGCCGGATCATACTTGATATCGAAAGCGGGTTTGCCGAACCACGGGCTCGACTTGTCCACCGCGCCCGCCGCAGGTGCGCCGAAGCCGCCCAGCAGCTTGATGATGCCGTCGCGGTCGATCGCAAGGTTGACGGCTTTGCGCACCCGCAAGTCGCGCCACGGCGAGTCTTCGCGGAAGCTCATGAAATACGGCCAGATGTGCGGATACACGTTAGAGGTGATCTGGAAGCCTTGCGATTTCAGCCGCGGGATGAAATCGGGTGGCGGCGCCTCGATGAAATCGACTTGGCCGGAGAGCAGTGCGGACGCGCGTGTCGTGGCTTCGGGTATCGGCAGCAGGATCACGCGCTGGGACCTCGCGACACGCTTGGCATCCCAGTAATTCGAGTTGCGAACCAGTTCCGCGCGCTCACGCGCCACCAGCTTCTCGAGACGGAACGGGCCGGTGCCCGATGGCTGCTGCGAAAACTTGTTCCAGTCTCGCCCGAGCTTCTCCCACTGTGCCGGGCTGGAATAGAACACGTAGGTCGTTTGGTAGGGAAATGTCGAATCCGGCGCATGGGTCGTAAGCTCGATCGTGTGGTCATCGACCTTGCGCCACGACTTGAGCGACAGGATGCGCCCGGCGGCCTGCGCCGTCTGCCGTGCGTCGTGCTGCGGCGCATCTTTCTTGAACAGCTTGTCGAGGTTCCACACCACCGCGTCGGCGTTGAACTCCGACCCGTCGTGAAACTTCACTCCCTTGCGCAGCTTGAAGATCCACTTGGTGGTGTCCTTGTCGTCGATTTTCCATTCCGTGGCGAGGCCCGGGACCAGGGTCGAGGGACCTTGGGCGTCGTCGAGCTTCCAATTGATCAGCGCGTCATACAGGGTATAGCCGGTCATTCGGTAGCCTTCGAAACCGCCATTCGGCTGGCCGCTGGTGGTCGGGATGTCGCTCAAAGTCATGCCCACGCGCAGTGGTTTGGACTGCGCCCACGCCGCACCGCTTGCGAGCGCGCCCGCTGCACCCAGGCACACCAGAATCAGTCCCAAACGTTTCGTTTTCATAGCGTTCTCCTCAGGTTAAAAGCGATTCTTGCATCATTGCAGCGATGCGGTCATGAATGGCACTACCTTAAGCAAAAATGTGCGAAAGAGTTCAGGCGCGAAAAATCTGTCGTTCTCGCCCCCGATCACAACATTCGAGGGCAGGCTCCAGCGGGAACCCAAATAATCTGTCGTTCCCGTGAAGACGGGAACCCATTCGGCGGCTCCACATGTTCATATCGTAAATTGGATTCCCGTTTTCACGAGAATGACAACCTAAGCGTTTGCACGGGAATGACAAGGGTTGTTCCGTCATTATCCTCTGTAGGTCGTTCAATTGGCTTAAATCCGGTCTAAATTCATCCCAATGCGCGCTGCACCCACTCGGCGGCCACGAACAGCGCAGCGTCACCACCGTGCCGCCCGATCACCTGCACGCCGAGCGGCAGTCCCGTCGGGCCGCGGCCGCACGGAAGCGTCAGGCATGGCAGCAGCAGCAACGTCCACATCAATCCGAATATCGGTTCGCCGGTGCCATCGAGCCCGCTCGGCGCTTCCCCCGGCGCGCTCGGCGCGAGCAACACGTCGTAGCCACGAAACGTGTCGGCGATCCGTTTGCGGCAGCGTTCGGCAAGCGCCAACCCTTCCTCGTACTGCGTCCGCGTGACCTTGCCCCCGGCAGCGATGCGCGCAGTGAGACTCGGTGAAATGAGCTGCGGAAAACGAGTGCGCTCGTGAGTGAGTGCGCGGAAAAATTCGTAGGCGCTGACCGTGATCTGGGTTGCGGCAAGCTTGGAGAACTCGCCCGTCAGTTCGACTTCGCTCACCGCGGCGCCGGCGGCAGCAAGCATTTGCGCCGCGCGCTCGAGATTCGCGTGGCTCGCGGCGTCCGCCTGGTCCCAGTAGGGCGTGCGGCAAAAACCGATCCGCGGCTTGAGCGCCGCGACCGTGGCGAACGAGGTTGGCGGCAAGCCGGCCAGGACTTCAACCATCAACGCCGCGTCCTCGATGGTGCGCGTGAGCGTGCCGAGCGTGTCGAGCGATTCCGACAGGAACTTAAGGCCGGCGCGGTTGATGAGATTGAAAGTCGGCTTATATCCGATCACGCCGCAGAATGCCGCCGGACGGATGGTGGAAGAGGAGGTCTGTGTGCCGAAGGCGATCGGCACCATGCAATCGGCGACCGCAGCCGCCGAGCCGCTCGATGAACCGCCCGGCGTATGCCCCAGGTTGTGCGGATTGCGTGTCTTGTTGGGATGACGCGTCGCAAACTCGGTGGAAACGGTCTTGCCGAGGATCACGCCGCCGGCTTCACGCACCTGCGCCACGCACGCCGCATCATACGCCGGCTGGTGACCGCGGTAGATCGGCGAACCGTACTCGGTCGGCATGTCGCAGGTGTCGATTACGTCTTTCACGCCGACCGGAATGCCGTGCAGCCGGCTCTTCGGCGCCTCGCGGTCGCATTGCCGCGCCTGCTTCAGCGCGAGTTCCGGGTCGATGAAGGCCCAGGCGCGAACCGCGTCCTCGCGCTGCTTGATGCGTTCCAGACACGCCGCAACCAGCGCTTCTGAAGTGAGTTTGCCCGCCACAAGGGCGCGCGCAGCGTCGGCTGCGGAAATCTGGTTCAGGGCCAAGGCGGTGGTCATGCCGTGACGACCTCCCGGCGTCCGACGAGTTCGGGTTGAATGCAGCGCGTCGTGTGAGGATATGGCCCGTCGTTTGTGATCTCGCGCAGTTCAGGCAGCGCTTTTTCGCATTGAGCAACGACGTATGGGCAGCGCGGCGCAAAGCTGCAGCCTGGCGGCAGCGCCGCGAGATTGGGCGGCGAGCCGGGAATCGGCGTCAGCCGCGCGCCCTTTTCGACTTCGTGCACGGTTGAGCCCATCAGCCCTTCGGTATACGGATGGCGCGGCCGGCGCACGACTTCGGTGACTGCCCCGCTCTCGACAAAGCGGGCGGCGTACATGACGGCGATCTTATGCGACACCTCGACGGCGACGCCGAGGTCGTGGGTGACGAAAATCATCGCCATGCCGAGCTCCTGCTGGAGGCTGCGCAGCAGCAGGAGGATCTGGATCTGGACGGTCGCATCAAGCGCGGTCGTAGGCTCATCGGCGAGCAGCAGGGCAGGGCGGCAGGACAGCGCGATCGCGATCATCGCGCGCTGGCGCAGGCCCCCCGACAACTGATGCGGGTAAGCGTCGAAGCGCCGCTTCGCCGAAGGGATCTGCACCATGTCCAGCAGTTGCATCGCGCGCGCCGCAGCTTGGCTTCGGCCCAGACCTTCATGCTGCACGATCGTCTCGACGATCTGCTGCCCGATGGTGAACACGGGGTCGAGCGCGGTCATCGGCTCCTGGAAAATCATCGCTACCATCGCGCCGCGCAACTGCGACAGCGCCTGGTCGTTCAGCGCCATGACGTCGCGGCCGGCGATTTCGATTCGGCCGGAAAGCAGCGTTTTCTTCGGCGGCAGCAGGCGCATCAAGGCGCGCAGGGTGACGCTCTTGCCCGAGCCCGATTCGCCGAGGATGCCGAGCACCTCGCCCTTCTCAAGCGTAAACGAGATTCCGTTCACCGCGTGCACCGTCGCCTCCCGGCTCACGAACTTAACGGTGAGATCCTCGACCTTCACTAAGGGTTTGTCTGCCACTGCGAAATCCTATTAGCCGCCCAGCCCTCATCCCATGCCCTTCTCCCTCAGGAGAAGGGAATCTCGATCCTCCCCTCTCCACGCGGGGAGAGGGGTCGGGGGTGAGGGTCGAACGCCGATGAACGCAGATAAGGTCCAATAAAAAAAACGAATGGACAGGATTAACAGGATTTACATGATCTCTTGAATGAAAAGCTCTAATCCTGTGAATCTTGTTTATCTTGGTTGGTGGTTTTAGGTTTTCGTTTCTCATCGGCGTTAATCGGCGTTCATCGGCGGTTCCAATGGGCCCTTCACAGGCGCGGCGCGCAGCGATGCCAATCGGTTTCCTGCTGGTAGAGGTGCGCCGCGCGGAAGATCAGCGTCTCGGAAAACGGCCGGCCCATGAGCTGAAAGGCGATCGGCAGACCGTTTTCCGAGAAACCGGCCGGGACCGACAGCGCGGGCAGACCCAGATAATTGGTCGGGCGCGTGTTACGCGTGATGCGCGATACGATGCCGGTCACGTCGCCCGAAGCCCTGGGCTCGGTTTCGGCGATGGTGGGCGGCGGCATCACCATGACCGGCGTGTGCAGCAGATCCACCTTCATATAGACCTGCCGCATGAAGTCATCGAGCAGGTGGGCGCGCAGATTGATCGCCTGCAGATAGGTCGTCACGGGAATGTGAAAACCGGCCTCCATCCGGCTCAGCACGTAGAGCGAATAATCCTGCGGCCGGGTGCGGATCCACGGACCGTGCATCGTCGCCGCCTCCGACTGGGACACGGTGGCGGAGAGCAGAAAGATTTCCTGCGGATCGGGCACTTTGATCTCGATGATGCGCGCCCCCAGCGTTTTGAAAACCGCCAGGCTTTCCTCCATACGCTTTCTGACATCGCCGGTCGCGCCGTCGTAATAATGGTTGGCCGGCACGCCGATTTTCAGTCCCTTGACGCGGCCGGCGAGAGCCTGTTCGTAATTGGGAGCCGGTTCGTTGACGCAAGTCGGATCCTTGGGATCGGCGCCGGCGATGATGCGCGTCAGGCGCGCGCAGTCGTGCACGGTGCGGGTGAGCGGGCCCACGGTGTCCTGCGACCAGGAGCGCGGCATGATGCCGTAGCGGCTGATCAGGCCGTAGGTGGGCTTCAGTCCCACCACGCCGCACGCGGCAGCCGGCAGCCGCACCGAGCCGCCGGTGTCCGATCCCAGCGCGCCATAGCAGGCGCGTGCCGCCACCGCCGAACCCGAGCCGCTCGACGAGCCGCCGGTCATGTGCGCCGGGTTCCACGGGTTGCGGCAATGTCCCCAGTGGTCGTTGTGTCCGGTCGGATTGGCGGCGAACTCCGACATGTTGAGACCACCCAGCCAGATCGCGCCGGCGGCGGCGAGCCGCTCGACGACGGTCGCTGTTACCCTGGGCCGGTAATCGCGCAGGATGTTCGAGCCGCCGGTGGAGACTTTGCCGGCGCGGTAATACATGTCCTTGTGCGCAAGCGGCACCCCGTGCAGCGGGCCCAACCTGGCGCCGCGCTTCAGCGCCTGGTCCGCCTTCCTGGCCGCTTTCAGCGCTTCCTCGGCTTCGATCGAAATGAAGCAGTTGAGCTGTGGCTGCACGCGCGCGGCATGGTCAAGGCAGGCGCGGGTAACTTCGACCGACGACACTTTCTTCCTGCGGATCGCGCCGGCGACCTCGATCAGGCTCAGATTGAGCAGTTCGGTAGGGGTCATTTCGCATTCGCCTGACGGTACGCGAGCAGCAGCGCGGTGAAGCGCGCTGGCTCGTCGTTGAAATCGAGCCGCACCGCGGCATCGAGCACGGCGTTGTTGAGGCGCTCGACCTCGGCCGCGAGTTCGCCGGCGCGGTGTTCCGAGATATCGAGACGGACGAGTTGCCGGCCGTGGTCGCGGATCAGTTGTGCGGTGAGCTTTTCGTTCGTCATAGTCACTTATCAGTTTTATTTGGCAAGTCCAAGTTCGGTGAGCAGCACTCTCGACTGCTCATAGTCTTTCTTGAGATAGGCCAGTGTGTCGCGCGCATTCTTGTAGCCCCACTCCCAGGAATTGAATTCGAGGTATTTTTTCCATTCCTCATGCTGCACCGTTTTCTGGAACACGCCCTCCCAGTACGCGACCTGCGCCGGCGTGATGCCCTTGGGACCGACGAAGATGGTCCAGCCTTCCATCACCACGTCGTAGCCCTGCTCGCGGCAGGTTGGCACATCGGGGAGCCCGGCCGAGCGTCTCGGGGTGCTGAGGCAGAGGATGCGCATCTTGCCGGCTTTATGGTGCGGGATCGGGTTGTTGACCGCCTGCACCATCGCGTCGATATGCCCGCCGAGCAGGTTGGTGACCGATTCGGCGCCGCCGCCGAACACCAGGATCTTGAGCTGTTTCGGGTCGATGCCGGCGGACTTGGCGAGCAAAGCGACGGTGAAGTGATTGATCGCGCCACGAGTGCTCCCGACCGAGATCGCGAGCGAGCTCGGGTCCTTCTTGAGTTGCGCCACGAAATCCTTCAGCGTCTTGTACGGGGAATCGGCGCGCACGGCGAGCGCAGCCGGTTCGTTGCCGACGAAGGAAAGCGGCGTGATGTCGTTGAAGTGCAGCGGGCTCCGGCCGGTGATGTGGTTGGTGTTGAGGCCCGCCTGGGCGATGGCGATGTGGTGGCCGTCGCCGGTTTTCTGACTCACGTAGGTGTAGGCGAGCGAGCCGCCGCCGCCAACCTTGTTGGTGATAACGGCGTCCACAAGTTTGGTTTCCTGCCAGATCCTGTGCATCACGCGGGCCGACTTGTCGTTGCCGCCGCCCGGCGCCGCGAACACCACGACTTCCACCGTCTTTTCCGGCTTCCAGGCGGACTGCGCGTGCACCGCTGAAGTTGATAATGCCAGCAGGGCGCACGCGCCGGTGGCCAGGATGTGAAGGTGCGGACGGAACCAGCGGAATACTTGGGGCATGGTGTGATCTCCTCGCTTTCGGACAACCAGATCTGGATGACAGTGGCGCTTATCGTCGTCCAGTGGTCCCTATCTTAAACCGTCCACGCGGCGCAGAGAAGAGGCGCGGCTTACCTTTGCTATACTATTGATCCTTGCCTTCAGACCTTCCGCCGGCGTTTCACGACGCGGCACCGAATATGATCTCATGCCGAGTTACAGCGATCTCGTTTTCCTGAGCGCCGCTGCCCAGGCCAAGCTCGTCCGGCAGCGCGCGATTTCGCCCGTTGACCTGGTGCAGGCTTGTCTTGCCCGCATCGAGCGCTACGACCCGGTGTTGCGCGCTTACATCACGGTGTGCGCCGAACAGGCGCTGGCGGAAGCGCGACAGGCCGAGGGCGAAATTGCGGCGGGGACTTATCGCGGACCGCTGCACGGCATCCCGTTCGGCGTGAAGGATCAGTTGTGCACGCGCGGCATCAGGACCACGGTCGGATCGAGAATCAAGGCCGATTACGTACCCGACTTCGACGCTACCGTGATCGCGCGGCTCAAAGCCGCGGGCGCGATCCTGATCGGCAAGGAAAACCTGCACGAGTTCGGCAAGGGCGGGACCCATGTTTTTCCTTACGGCCAGCCGCGCAATCCATGGGACCCCGATCGCAATCCGGGCAGTTCGTCGAGCGGCTCCGGCATCGCGCCGGCCGCGGGTTTCTGTTCCAGCTCGCTCGGCGAGGACACGGGCGGTTCGGTGCGCGGTCCGGCTGCGGCGTGCAGCGTGGTGGGATTGCGGCCGACGTTCGGCCGCGTCAGCCGTCACGGCGGCGTCATGTACGGATGGACGGCGGACACCATCGGGCCGCTCACGCGCACGGTGGAGGACAATGCGTTGTTCCTGCAGGCGGTTGCCGGCTACGATGCCGGCGATCCGCTGACCAGCAAACGCCCGGTGCCGGATTACGCGGCGGCATTGCGGCTCGATCTCCAGGGCCTGCGGCTCGCGGTGGTGCGGGAGATGAGCTGGCCCGACGGCGTGCATCCCGAAGTGCGGCGCGCGTTCGAGCAGGCGCTTGCCGTGCTCAAGGAACTCGGCGCGGAGCTGACCGAAGTGTCGTTGCCCTGGGCCAAGCACGCGATCCCGCTCAATATGATGACTTCGGACGCCGACGTTGCTTCGATGTATGTGCCCCTGCTGAGAACGCGCTGGAACGATTTCGACATCGGCACACGCACGCGCATGGCGACCGCCGCATTGGTGCCGGCATCGATCTACAGCCGCGCCATGCGCGCGCGGGCGGTGGTGCGCGGCCAGATCCTCGCTGCGCTCAGGAGCCACGACGCGCTGCTGTCGCCGACCAACCTTAAACCGCCGGCGCTGATCGAAGATGCGCGCGAGAAAGTCGAGTCCCAGGCCGATGTCGCGCAGCGGCTGATCCTGCGGCGCATCAGCACCCATCCTTTTGGCACGGCCAATACGCCGACGCTGGCGCTGCCGATGGGGTTTACCCAGGATGGGCTGCCGCTGTCATTGCAGATCGCGGGCCGGCCGTTTGCCGAGGAGACGGTCTTTCGCATCGGCCACGCCTACGAGCGTGCGACGCCGTGGCATGCGCGGCATCCCGATCTCGAGCGCACACTGCATGCATACCTCAGGCACGACGAAACCGCGAGAGTTTGAGCATGGAGCTGACGAGGCAACAAGTGCGGGAGATGGTGGCAGCCATCAACCTCGAAATCCCGGAAGCGGATCTCGAAAACGTCAGACTGCGCCTGACGACGCTGCTCACTTCCATGGAAGAGATCGAGCGCGAACTGGGCGCAGCGATGGACCAGACCGAACCTGTCCCGCCGGTCTATCCGCATGATGAGTTTTAGAAGCATCAACGCAAAGGTCGCGAAGGAAAAACGAAGCTTTTGACTTTCAGTCGGAGATAAAGTGAATCGAGCGTTGAAGATTGGAATTCTGGAGGGCGACGACATCGGGCTGGAGGTGGTGCCGGAGGCGATCAAGGTGATGCGCGCCGCGGCGGCGAAGACCAGGCTTTCGATCGAGTGGTTCCCGATGCCGATCGGCCGCAAGGCGTTCGACCAGCTCGGCTATACGTTGCCGCCCGGCACGCTGGAAAAGCTCGATACCCTGGATGGCTGGGTGCTGGGGCCCATCGGGCATCAGGCCTATCCCAAGGACCAGCCGAATGCGATCAATCCGCACCCGATCTTGCGCAAGCATTTCGATCTCTTCGCCAACATCCGCCCCGCGAAATCGTACCCCGGCCTGCCGGCGCTGTACCACGACGTCGACCTCATCATCGTGCGCGAGAACAACGAGGGATTCCCGCCCGACCGCAACACTTACATGGGCAACGGTGAATTCCGCCCCACGCCCGACATGACGATCTCGATCCGCCTCGTCACGCGTCAGGGATCGAGCAAGGTGGCGCGTGCCGCATTCGAGCTTGCGCGCACCCGCCCGCGCAGGAAAGTGACCGCGGTGCACAAGAACACGGTGTTCAAGCTGGGCTGCGGCATGTTCGCCGAGGAGTGCCGCAGGGTCGCGCAGGACTATCCCGACATCACGCTAGACGAGGTGATGGTTGACACCTTCGGCATGCGGCTCGTCATGAAACCACAGCAGTTCGATGTCGTCGTGACCACCAATACCTTCGGCGACATCCTGTCCGACGTGGCCGCGGGGCTGGTGGGCGGGCTTGGGCTCGCGCCGGCGCTGTCGGCGGGACCGGCTCGCGCGATGGCGCAGGCAACGCACGGTTCCGCTCCGGACATCGCGGGCAAAAGCATTGCCAATCCGTACGCGATGATCATGTCGGGGCAGATGCTGTTGGCCTGGCTCGGCCACAAGCATGACGAGCCCAAGGCTGTGAAAGCGGCGGAGGTGGTCGAGCGCGCGATGCAGAACGTAATCAACGCCGGCAAAACGCTCACGCCCGACCTCGGCGGCAAGGCCTCAACGGTCGAAATGGGCGATGCGGTCGCCGCACAAGTGCAAGCGTGAGAGCGCGAGGGCGTGAGAGCGTAAGGCATCAAGGGTGCACCTTCTCCACTTCCGATCTCCCGACCTCACGACTTACGCTGTTCGAGTCATCAACGAGTCACCGGTCATGGAGTCCAAGAACAGATGGCGACAATACGCATCCTGAGCGGCGGCGCCGCGCAGGCGGTGGTGGAGAAAATAGCCGCGGAGTTTCAGCGCGCCACCGGGAACGACGTGAGCGCGGAATTCAGCGCGGTCGGCGCGATGAAGGCGAAAATCGTTGCCGGCGAGCCGGTAGACGTGGTGATACTCACGGCGGCGCTGGTGGATGAACTGATCGTGCAGGGCCTGGTCGCGGCGGGTTCCCGCGCCGATCTCGGCAAGGTCGGCACCGGGGTCGCGGTGCGCGCCGGCACGCCGTTGCCGGACGTATCGAATGGGGAGGTGTTGCGCGGCAACATGCTGGCGGCAAACAAGATCGTATGTCCGGACCCCGCGGTGGCGACCGCCGGCAAGGTGGTGATGGGCCTGGTCGAGCGCCTCGGCATCACCGGGCAGGTGCGAGACAAAATGCAGTTTTTTCCCAACGGCTACGCGGCGATGCGCTGGCTCGCCGCAAGCGCCGGCACGCTGGAAATGGGTATTACCCAGATCACCGAAATCCTGCCCAACAAAAATGTTAAACTGGCGGGGCCGCTGCCGGATGAGTTACAGAGGAAGACGGTCTATTCCGCGGGACTGGCAGCGCGGGCGCAGCAGACCGATGCGGCAAAGGATTTTCTCGCGCGCCTGAGCTCGCTCTCGGCACGGCCGATACTGGCGGGCGCGGGCTTCGAATTCGATAATTGAGGAAAAAAAGTTTTTTTCTTTTCACCGTTCACTGTTCACCATTCACGGATTCCTTATGAACCGCATTGTCCATCTCGCGTTGAAAGTCGATGATCTCGAAAAGACCACCGAGTTCTACCAGAAAGTTTTCGGTTTCCGGGAAGTCGAAACCAGGAAAACCCGCGATCACCTGTCGCGGCACCTCACCGACGGCGCACTCGATTTCACGCTGATCAGGTACGACGAAGGCGCTGACTCGGCGGAATCCAAGGCTTCGGGTGCAGGGCCGTGCATCCATCACTTCGCGATCGAAGTGGAAGACTTGAAGAAATACGCAGAGGAAATCAAGGAGTACGGCTGCGAGATCGTGAGCGATCCGGGCGTGATTCCGGTCAAGTTCCGCGCGCCGGGCGGCACCGTCGCCGAGCTCGTGCCGGTCGGTCGTTACAAGAAATCCGAACCGCCGAAGTAACCGATACCATGGAGGAGGCAAGGTCCAGGGGCGGGGACATCGTGTCCGGCACAGTGCTGGCCGGACTCGGGGTTTTCATCATTTCCGAAGCCTGGCAGTGGGACTATCTCGGGGCCGACGGCCCCGGCGCCGGCTTCTTCCCGCTGTGGTACGGTATCGCGATGATCGCGCTGGCGCTGGTTCTCATCGCCGGCAGCTTGTTTGAGAAAGCGCAGCCCGCATCCGGTCAGAGGGTCAATTGGCGCGAGGTCGGGCGGGCGCTTGGCACCTGGGCGGCCCTCGCGGTCAGTATCGCGCTGCTGAAAGTGCTCGGGTTCCTGGTAAGTTTCACGCTGCTCACGCTGCTCGTGGTGGTGGTCATGTACCGTCGCCCGCTTGTCACCGGGCTGGTCGTGTCCATAGGTACCGCAGCCGGTTTCTATCTCGTGTTTCCATTGGCGCTCAACGTGAGCCTGCCGGTGGGCATTCTTGGTTTCTAGAACACATGAAGCATGGAGTAAAGCGAGTAGTCAATGGCTATTGAACGAAACCTTTGTGTACCCCTCAAGTACCCCTCAAGGGGGTATTGGAAATAAGGGGTATTGAAAAGAATCCTTCGTGTCCTTTGTGGTTCTGCTTTGACTTTCCGCCTAGCGCACAGGTGAACGACCCATGGAAGTCATAAACGGTCTGTTCCACGGTTTTGCGGTCGCGCTGACGCCGATCAATCTGTGGTGGTGCTTCGTCGGCGTGTTTCTCGGGACGGTAGTGGGGATATTGCCCGGACTCGGGCCGCCTGCGACGATTGCCATGCTGCTGCCGCTCACCTTCCAGATGAATCCGACGAGCGCCATCATCATGCTGGCCGGAATTTATTACGGCGCCAAGTACGGCGGCTCGACGACTTCGGTCCTGCTCAACGTGCCGGGCGAATCGGCCTCGGTCGTCACCTGTTTCGACGGCTATCAAATGGCGCGCAAAGGCCGGGCCGGCGCCGCGCTCGGCATCGCCGCGATCGCCTCTTTCGTTGCCGGCACGTTCGGCGTGGTGATGCTGATGCTGGTGGCGCCGCCGCTCGCCAGGATGGCGCTGTCGTTCAGTTCTCCCGAGTACTTCGCGCTGATGTGCCTGGGGCTGGCGATGGTGGTGCTGCTCGCCGGAAAGTCGCTCACGAAGGCGCTGCTCGCGATGCTGGTGGGGTTATGGATCGCCGGCATGGGCACGGATCTTTTCAGCGCGACCTCGCGCTTCACGTTCGGCAACATGGAACTTCTTGACGGTATCGACTTCGTGGTGGTCGCGATCGGCGTGTTCGCGCTCGGCGAGGTGCTCGGCAACATGGAGAAGCGCGAAGAAGCGCAGATGCTGCCGGTGCCGAAGGGACTGCGCAATCTGCTGCCGACAATGGCGGAGCTCAAGGCCTGCCGCTTCGCGTTTGTCAACGGCTCGGTGATCGGTTTTCTGATCGGCGTGCTGCCGGGCGCCGGTTCCACCATCGCCTCGTTCATTTCCTACGGGGTGGAAAAGGCGGTATCGAAACACCCCGAGAAATTCGGCACCGGCGTGCCCGAGGGCGTCGCCGCGCCGGAGGGCGCCAACAACTCGGAGACCGGCGGCGCACTGGTGCCGATGCTGACTCTTGGCATTCCGGGATCCGGCACCACCGCCATTCTGCTCGCGGCGTTCATCCTGTGGGGGCTCAAACCCGGCCCGCTGATGATCCAGGACAACCCGACGCTGTTCTGGGGGCTGGTGGCCAGCATGTACATCGGCAACGTAATGCTGCTGGTGCTGAACCTGCCGCTGATTCCGCTGTTTGCGCAGGTCCTGAAGCTGCCGGCCTATGCGCTGTATCCGGTGATCTTCGGCATCTCGATCGTCGGCGTCTACAGCGTGTCGGGCAGCCTGTTCGATGTCTGGATGCTGGCGGTGTTCGGCCTCATGGGTTATGCGATGCGCAGGCTCGACTATCCGGCGGCGCCGCTGATCCTGGGGCTGGTGCTCGGCGACAGCATGGAGCGCGCGCTCAGGCAGTCGCTGATGATGTCGCAGGGCGATCTGTCGATACTGGTGTCCAGACCGATCTCGGCGGTGATGCTATTCTTGGCGGCGGTGATCCTGATCGCGCCGCTGTTCAGGAAAGCCAACGCCTGGCGCATCAAGGCGATCGAGGAGCAGGTCTGACCTTTAACTAGAAATGAGGAGAAGGAAATGAGAACGCGCATATCAATCGCATTGTTATTGGCTGGTTTTGTTGCCGCAAACGCAGGCACGGTATTCGCGCAGGGCTTCAAGCCGAGTAAGCCGATCGAGTTCCTCACCCATACGGGTCCCGGCGGCGGCGGCGACGTGATAGCGCGCGCCATCGGGACCGCGATGGAGAAGGAGAAGCTGATGCCGGTCCGGATGCAGGTTCTGAACAAGACCGGCGGCAGCGGCGCCACGGCGATGGCCTATCTTGTGGAGAAGAAGGGCGATACCCAGACCATCGCCATCTTCACCGGCCTTTGGTTCACCAACCCGCTGATGCGGGCGGAGGCCAAGATCACTTTGAAGGACCTGACGCCGGTGGTCCGCCTCGTGCTCGAGCCGGCGTTGATCGCGGTGAAGAGCGATGCGCCGTACAAGACCCTCAAGGACTTCATCGACGCGGCGAAGCAGAATCCCGGTCAGCTCAAGCAGTCGGCCGGCTCCATCGGCAGCCGTGACTGGCTGGTCCGCCAGCTCCTGATGAAGACTACCGGCGCGAGCTGGGCCTACATCTCGTTTCCGGGAGGGGGCGAGCGCATCGCGGCGCTGCTCGGCGGCCACGTGAATATGATGGTGATCGAGCCGCAGGAGGCGGGCGAGCACATCCGCGCCGGCAATTTGCGCGTGATCGCGCAGATCTCCGACAAGCGGCTGCCGCCGTACCCGAACATACCCACCATGAAGGAGGCGGGGTTCGACGTGAACGTGCCGCAGGTGCGGGGCATCGTCGCGCCGCCGGGAGTTCCCGCGGAAGTCGTCGCGTACTGGGAGGACGTATTCGGCAAGTTCGTCAAAACGCCGAGCTGGAAGAAATATCTCGAAGATAATCTCTTCGACGACGGGTTCATGCGCAGCGCGGAGCTGGGCAAGTTTATCGACGAATACTCCGAGCTAACGCGGGGCATTCTGAAGGAGGGCGGCGTGAAGGTCGTGCGCTGATCGCCGTGCAGTGCGCGGCAAGGGGAGGGATGAAGGACGAGGGATGAGGGCGGAGGGGCGAATGCGCAAGAAAGGGAATGCACCGTGCCGTTACCGCTCAGCATCGGCCGCCGCTTCATGAAACTGTACCCCGCATTCTTTGTTCTCTCCTTAGCGGCGACGGGGGTACAGCCCGTCGCTGCGCAGGGCTTCAAGCCGAACAAGCCGATCGAGTTCGTGGTGCACACCGGGCCCGGCGGCGGCAACGATCTCATGGCGCGCGCGATCGCGACGATCGTGGACAAGGAAAAGCTGCTCCCGGTGCGCATGCAGGTGGTGAACAAGACCGGCGGCAGCAGCGCGACCGCGATGGCCTATCTCGTGGAAAAGAAGGCCGAGGCGCACACCATCGCCATGTTCGCCAACCTCTGGTTCATCAATCCGATCATGAGGGCGGAAGCCAAGGTAACGATGAGCGAGCTGACGCCCATCGTGCGGCTGGTGATCGAGCCGGGAGTGATCGCGGTCAAGAACGATGCGCCGTACAAGACGCTCCGGGATTTCATCGAGGCGGCGAAGCAGAACCCCGGGCAGCTCAAGCAGTCGGGCGGCTCCATCGGCAGCCGCGACTGGATGATGCGCCAGTTGCTGATGAAAAACACCGGGGCGAGCTGGGCGTACATCTCGTTTCCGGGCGGCGGGGAGCGCCTCGCAGCGCTGCTGGGAGGGCACGTTCAGCTCATGGTGCTTGATCCGCAGGAAGCAGGCGAGCATATCCGCTCAGGCAATCTGCGCGTAATCGCGCAGGTTGCCGACCGGCGGTTGCGCCCCTTTCCCGACGTGCCGACCGTGCAGGAAGCGGGCTTCAACATTCCCAATTACGCGGTGATTCGAGGCGTGGTTGGCCCCCCGGCCATGCCGCCCGATGCGCTCGCCTACTGGGAGGAGTTCTTCGCCCGGCTCGTGCAAACGCCCTCGTGGAAGAAATACCTCGAGGACAACCTGTTCGAGGACGGCTTCCTGCGCGGCGCAGATCTTGCCAGCTTCAACGAACAGTACCCGGAGCAGGCGCGCGGCATACTCAGGGAGGCCGGCGTGAAACTCGTGCGCTAGTCTGATAAGGCGTGACTGATGGAGCGTGACCAGTGAAGCGTGAGTGGTGGAAGGCGTGAGTGGTGCGCGGGATGTCCTTGTTGTTGTGTCTTTAGTGTCCCCTTCGGGGATGGTGGAAACCCCTCGCCCCCCGTTTTCACGAGGGCAGGCTTCAGGCGAAGCAATGTTTTGCGAAATGTAAGCGACGTGAACATCAGCAACGTTTGCGGCAACAAGGGCAATGCAAGTTGTCATGCCCGCGCAGGCGGGCATCCAATCTGTGGTGCGCTGAAATTGGATTCCCGATTTCTCGGGAATGACAGTGGGGGACGCTTTGCAGTCGGCTTCAAGCCGACGCGCCGTAAACCCCTCGGCTTGCAGCCGAGGGTGATTTAGTGGTTCCACTTTCTCTTTCTGAATAGCTTGACGAAATGGGTTCGTCAGTAGAAATCGTGAGCGAGCTTCGGCTCGGGTAGTTTGCCAAGTGCATGATAGAGCGCGATTTCGATCATGCCAAATGTTCG
>MERI01000170.1 GCA_001772005.1 Betaproteobacteria bacterium RIFCSPLOWO2_12_FULL_62_58
TCGCCAAATACCCAGCGATAGATCCGCGAGTCGTCCTGGTAACCGCCGTTCGCGGCGAACGGCTCGTTGTTCCAGAAGTTTTCGGCCGCCGCGCGGTCGGGCAATTCGAGCAGCAGCGCGGTCCCGACATTCTCGGCGCCGTCCGGCGAACGCAGCGGTCCGCGGAATATGAAGCTGTCTTGATACTTCTTGAAGTAAGTCTCATGCGCGTGCAGGTGCTTGGCAAAGAAAGCCGCAGCGCCGGGAATTTTGGACCCGGTGCAGAAGTACTGCTGCATCCCCTTGCGCTTGTAGTCGGCCGCGCGCTTCAGGTAGCTGTTCGACCAGCGGCGGATATCCGTCTTTTCGTAGACGCCCGCACGGTTCAAAGGGTCGTCCGCCACAAAAGCTTCGGCGGCGGCCCGGTCGTCGAGCTGGACGAACCAGGTAGTCGCAAGCACTGCGGAGGCGTCGTCAGACACGATGTGTCCGTAGCCGACCAGGCGCTCACCGAGCGCTCTCGCATAGTCTTTCTGGGCGGCGATATTGGCTGCGCGCACGCCAGCCTTGCCGACGCCGTCCCACGCAATAATCACCCATTGCGCCGGTTTCTCGCCGTAGTAGCGACGCAGCGCGTCGCCGCTCAGCCCGTACCGCGGGTCGCCGGGCAGGTAGCCGCTTGCTTCGCTTGGTGCCATCGAAGTTCTCCCTCATGTATTCTGTTGCCGGCATGATCACGCGCGCGCAGCCGGCGCGTCAACGACTGGCGTATTAGAAGCACCTCAACAGCGGTCCGCAGGAACGCGCAGCCCCCCGCTCCCTTCTGGACGCGCCGGTCACGACATGTTGCAATACCATGATACCGCTTAGCACAGAGGAGCTTCCCCGATGGTGATCATCGATTCCCAGGTTCACGCCTATGCGGCGAACACGCCAAAACGGCCCTGGCACAGCGTGCCGAACTGGCCCGATCACGTCACGGGTGACGAGATGGTGGCGGCGATGGACAAGGTCGGCGTCGACGGCGCGATCTTCATCTCCGCCTTTTCCATGTACCGATACGACGCCAGCTATGCGGTGGAAGTGCAACGAGCCCATCCCGACCGGTTCGCCATAGTCAAGCCGGTCGACCCCGATGATCCTGCGGTGGTCGATGTCATCGCTGACTGGAAGAAGACGCCGGGCACGGTCGGCATCCGCATCATGCTGACGAAGGAGCCGGGACGCGACCGCGACCCGAACGACCCTGGCCTCGACCGGATCCTGCGCGCAGCCGTCCGGCACGATTTTCCGGTCAACATACTGTGCTGGGGCAACCTGGACGCGGGCACGGCGCTGATCGACCGCCACCCGGATGTGCGGTTCATCATCGACCATCTGGGCATCATGCAGCCGCGCACGCCGCCCGCCCCGCCGCAGCCCTGGGCCGACCTGCCGAAGGTGCTGGAGCTCGCCAAGCGCCCGAACGCGGTGATCAAGGTCAGCGGCGCCTGCACGCTGTCCCGGGAACCGTATCCGTTCCCGGACATCTGGGACCCGCTCGCCCGCGTGTTCGACGCCTGGGGTTTCGACCGCTGCCTGTGGGGCACCGACTGGACCCGCGCCTTCGCGGTCGTCAACTACGAGCAGGCCGTCGAGCCTTTCCGCCAGACCGATCGCCTGAGCGACAGTGAACGGGCGATGCTGATGGGCGGTGCCTGCGCCAAGGCCTATGGCTGGTCGCCGAAGAAGGGCTAGGCAGGAGACGTTTCATCAGGGTGCAGTTCGCGCACGCGCTGCGCCAGCGCCTCCATCCGGCGATCGTGTATGCCCAGTTCGCGCAAGTGATCGACCGTATCGAACAGGTAGTCGCAGCAGTCACCGTTCGTTCCCCTTCCGGTCGCGAGATAGCGCGCGATCGTGTCGGCGTCGAGCCGTGGCACGTACCGCTCATGGGCACGATTCACGGCGAAGGCAATTCCCGGCTCCATCCCCTGCCGCATGTGAAGGTTGACCCAAACCGGCCGGTAAGACCGTGACGCCATTTCGCGGCGCCACAGCAGGTCCAGCTCGGTCACCGCGGCCTTGGGCGCAATCCGGTAGGCCACGCCGGTGCAACTGCCGCCAGACTCCAGCGACAGCATGAGCCCGGGGCGCTCGGGGGTACCGCGGCCATCGCGCGACCAAAGGCAAAACTGGCGATGAAAACCGTGAATGCGGGCCGTGCGTCGCTCGACATAATGGAAGGCAGGGTTCCACATGAGCGAACCATAGCCGAACACCCAGACGCGTCCCGGATGTGGCGCGAGAGCAACAGTCTGCGCCACGTTCGCGCAGCGCTCCTCATCGGACATGAACGTGACATGCAAGCCCTGATCGGTGCGGATTCGCGCGTGGTGGCTGCCGTCGAGCAGGCTCTCGCGGGTAATGCGATATCTGGCCATCGGCCTTTCAGGGAAGGGCGCGTTGCAGCATGTGCCGCTCGCGCGACGCGAGCAGCGGCACCGCCTCGGCAAGGTACTTCTTGAAGTGCGGCGTCTGCTGGTGGGCTTCGAACGCCTTCTCGTCGTCGTAGATCTCGAACAGCATCACCTTCGTGCGGTCCGAGGCGTCCACCAGCACCTCGAACTGCCGGCAGCCGGGTTCCTTGCGCGCCTCGCGCGCATTGGCGAGCACCTGCGCCATAAAGCGCTCCACATTCTCCGGCTTAATGCGGAGCATCACTGCCAGTACGAAATTCATGTCATCGTCTCCATCTGATATGACTGCACACCAGAGAGCAGGATAGCAACATAAAAGTAAGAGAGTAAACGGGGCGGGTGCTATGCCACCCGGCGCACCAGGCCGACCATCACGCCGAAGATTTCCAGATTGCCCTTGGGACGGATGACAGGATAGGCCTTGTTGGCCGGCCGCAGCACGAAGCTGCCGCGCTCGCGATCGAGGTACTTGATCGTGAACTCGTCATCGACGATGGCGACGACGATGTCGCCGACGTTCGCTGCATGCTGCTGCTCCACCACGACGAGATCGCCTTCCAGAACGCCCGCGTCCATCATCGAATCGCCCTTGACGCGGATCAAGCTCGTCCTGGAAGGCTGCTTCACCAGATAACTGTCGATCGTGACGACCTCGTGGCCGCTGTCCGGATCAGCCTCCGGCAGACCCGCCCGGATCGGCGAACGCGCGAGCCGGCGCTCGAAGAAGCGCGGCCCGGGCCCCAATCGGCGGTCCGGCGCCGTCTTGAGATAGCCCTCCTCCTTGAAGCGACTCACGTAATTCGCGACCCAGGACTTGGCGGAGATTCCCCACAGCTTGCCGAGCGTGGCATAGGAGGGAATAACGTTGTGCTTGGCGTAGTAGTCCTGCAGCTTGGCGAGGTACGAGGCATCGATCGGCATGTGCTACTCACAGAACGATTGTTCTGTAGCCTACAGAACGAGCGTTCTGTCGTCAAGCGATCGCCGTCGATCGCTGCTCTGATATGCTCGCGCATTGCCAAACAGATCGGGCAAACGATGAACGACGAAAAGATCAAGGTGCGCGTCACGGGCAGCACGCTGCAGGAGGCGCTCGCGCCCGGCTCATCGCTCAAGGCCCGGAGCGCGGCCTTGACGCCGCGCTTTACCTCCGGCGGGAGGTTGCGGATTTAATCCGGGATGAAGGCGACCGCGTCGATCTCGATGAGCGCGCCCTGCAGCAGGCCGGCAACCTGGACGGCCGCGCTAGCGGGCAGGTTCGTGCCGAAGCGCTCGCCGCGCACGCGCGCGTATTCGGCGTACTCGTCCAGGCTCGTGAGCCAGGCGGTGATCCGAACGACGTGCTCGAGCGAACCGCCGACGGCCCGCAGCGCCGCTTCGATCTGGTCAAAGCACCCATTCGTCTGCTCGGCCATCGAGCGGCCGGGGGCGAGGTGTCCTGATACGTAAACCGTTCTCCCCGTTCCACTGACCACCACCGCCTTGCTGAAACTGGCGCCGCGGGCGCCCGGAACACGCTCTATGCCCATGTCTGCCTCCTGTTCGAAATTGCGGGTGGGGCCAGTGTACGATGATACAGTCACACCGGATTCCAGATCGCTTCGCCCCCGGATCGCACTCCGCTGGTCCGGGGCTTCGACGGCGGGCGGCCCGGAATGGGGGCCTGGCAAGGGAGCAGTTGCATGTCGAAAGTCGCAGTCATCGGTAATACCGCGCGCGCGATTGGCGCAGTGTGCGCGTCGGATCTCACGCTGTCGGGCCACGAAGTCCGCTACACCGTCTTTCCGGAGCAGAAGGATCAGCTCCCGGCAGTGCGCAAGGCGGGAGGCTTCACCGTCGAAGGCGATGCGAAGCACCTCATCTCGAAGAAAACCGGCTTTGCCAGGCTCGACAAGGTCTGCGACACCACCGCGGAAGCGCTGAAGGATGTCGAGGCCGTGCTGATCGAAGTCGACATCCATCAGCTCGAAGAGAAGTTCAGCGCGATGATGCCCGAGTTCGCGCGCGGCGCGGTGGTGCACGTTCAGAGCCACGGTTACTGGCCGGCTGCGCGCCTGACGCCGCTCTTGCGCAAGGCGGGCCGCGAGGATGTGCTGGTGACCGAAGCGCCCGCGCCGACCCATGCCGCGCGGATCGACGGCACGGTGGTCACGCCCAAGGGGCTGCGCAAGGGCATCCGCATCGCGACGGTACCGGCGTCGCGGTCGGACGAGGCGCTCGCGGTTCTCAAGCCGCTGTTCCCGGATTTCGCGGCGGCCTCGTCAGTGCTTCAGACCGGGCTCGAGAACCTGAACCTCATCGTGCATCCGGCGATGGTGCTGCCGAACATCGGTGCGATGGAGCGCGCCAAGCTCGACGGCAGGAAGTTCGGTTTCTACCAGGAGGGCGTGGTGCCTGCGGCGGGCGTGCTCGGCGACGCGCTCGACGCCGAGCGCAAGCGCGTGTGTGAGGCCTATGGCGTCGCGCACACGCCGATGGCGAAAGCGATCGAGCAGTACTACGGCTTCAGGAGCGACACCTTCTACGAGGCGATGCAGAATCCGGTTTACAAGTCTTTCCCCCGTTCCACCCCGACATCTGGCGCGAGTGGGAATCGGTGGATTTGCCCTACGCCATCGTGCCGTGCGTGCAGCTTGCCGATCAGGCCGGCATCGCGGTGCCGCTGCACCGCGCGTTCGCGGAGATCCTCGGCGTGCTGCTCGGCGTCGATCCATGGAATTGCGGGCCGTCACTTGCGGACATGGACCTCGAGGGCACCCCGGAGGCGGTGAAGAAACGGGTGCTCGGCGAATGAAACTCCTTTCCATTCCTGTGTGTGCACTGGCAGCACTCGCCACGGCTGCCTTTTCCCAGGACGCCGCCAAGTATCCCAGCAGGCCGATCCGCATGATCGTGCCGTTTGCGCCGGGCGGCGGGCTCGACATCACCACCCGACTGATCGGGCAGAAGCTGACCGAGAGTTGGGGTCAGAACATCGTGGTCGATTCGCGCCCCGGCGCGGCGACCATCGTCGGAACGGAAATCGCGTCGAAGGCCGCGCCGGATGGCTACACCGTGCTGATGATCACGACGACGTTCGCGATCAATCCCGGCCTCTATTCCAAGCTGCCGTACGATCCAGTCAAGCACTTCACGCCCGTCACGCAGTTGAACTCGCAGCCCAACGTGGTCGTCGTCACGCCTTCCTTTGCGGCCAAGTCCGTCAAGGACCTCATCGCGCTGGCGAAAGCCAAGCCGGGCGAGCTTACGTTCGCGACCCCGGGCGCCGGCTCCGCGCCTCACCTCTCGGCCGAAATGTTCCAGCGCGCGGCGGGCATCAAGATGATCCACGTGCCCTACAAGGGCATCCCGCCCGCCGTGACCGATGTCCTGGGAGGGCGCGTCACCATGCTGTTCACGACGACGATATCCGCCGCGCCGCACATCAAGGCCGGCAAGCTGCGCGCCGTCGCGATCACCAGCGCCAAGCGCCAGGCGAGCATGCCCGACGTGCCGACCGTCGGCGAGACCCTGCCCGGCTACCGTGCCGAGGCATTCCAGGGAATGGTCGTTCCCGCAGGCGTCCCGCGGGCCATCGTCGACAAGCTGTCGGCAGAAGTCGCACGCATCGTGCATTTGCCGGACGTAGCCCAGCGCTTCCAGCTCGACGGCGCGGAAGCGGTGGGGAGCACGCCGAAGGAATTCGCGGCGTTTCTGAAAGCCGAGATGCAGAAGTGGAGCAAAGTCATCAGAGACGCGGGCATCAAGCCGGAGCAGTAGCGCGCCGCATTAATCCTACCGATGTCGTTGCAGAGGCCGCAAAGAGGAGGTATTTTATGGAACGAGCACTGGCATTCATGGTTTTGGCATTCATCGCGGCGCACGCATTCGCTGCTGAATATCCGACCAAGCCGGTCCGCATCATCTCGCCCTTTCCGCCGGGCGGCAGCGTCGATCTCGTCGCGCGCCTGGTGGGCGCGGATTTGAGCAAGCCGCTCGGCCAGCAGGTCGTCATCGACAATCGCAGCGGCGCCTCAGGTATGATCGGCACCGAGCTCGCGAAGAACGCGGCGCCCGACGGCTATACGCTGCTCGTCAACACTTTACCCTTCGTGACGAACCAGTTCGCGTACAGCAAGGTGCCGTATGACCCTGTCAAAGACTTCGCGCCCGTTTCCCTTCTCGCTTCGGTGGCGTCCGTTCTGGTGTCGCATCCCTCACTACCGGTTAATTCAATGAAGGATCTGATCGCGCTCGCGCGATCGAAACCCAACGCGGTCACGTATGGCACGGCGGGCGCAGGCACGAATCCGCACATCGCGGGCGAGCTGCTCAATAATCTCGCGAAGATCAAGCTCCTTGCCGTGCACTACAAAGGCGGCGGCCCGGCGACCATCGCGACACTCAGCGGCGAGGTACAGTTGTACTTCGTCAATGCGATCCCGGAGGCGCTCCCGCACATCGAGGCGAAGAAGCTGAAAGCGCTCGGCATCACCGCCACCAGGCGCAACCCTGGCGCACCGCAGATCCCGACGATGGCGGAAGCCGGCCTGCCTGGCTACGAATTCACTACGTGGCAGATCCTCGCAGCGCCAAAGGCGACACCCGGGCAGATCATCGCGACGCTCAATGAAAAGGTGCGAGCGGCGCTGAAGACGCCTGATGCAGTGAAGCGCTGGCAGGATCGCGGCCTGGACGTGATTGCGAGCACGCCCGAGGAGATGACCGCTCACTTGAACAGCGAAATCAGGAAGTGGCGCGTCGTGTTCAAGGAACAGGGAATCAAGGCGGAGTAGGTGAAGGTTCTGATCACCGGTGGCGCAGGATTTCTCGGGCGCCGCCTTGCGCACAAGCTGGTCGCGCGCGGGAGCTTGAAGGGAACGGACGGCCGCGACCAGGCGATCGACGAGATCGTGCTGCTGGACGTCGTGCCGGCCGAGAGTCTGGCGGACGCGCGCATCCGAATGATCGTCGGCGATATCGCGGATGCCTCGCTGCTGCGGCGCGCGATCGATCGTGGGGTCGGCTCGGTCTTTCACCTGGCCGCCATCGTGAGCGGCGAGGCAGAAGCGGATTTCGATCTGGGCATGCGCGTGAATGTTGACGCATGCCGCTCGCTGCTCGAAGCGTGCCGGGCGGCCGGGCATCAGCCCCGGGTTGTGTTCACGAGCTCGGTGGCGGTGTACGGCAGCGATCTTCCCGCGACGGTGCTCGATTCGAGCGCGCTCAATCCGCAGTCATCGTACGGCACGCAGAAAGCGATCGGCGAGCTGCTGATCAACGATTACAGCCGCAAGGGCTTCATCGACGGGCGCGTACTGCGCCTGCCGACGATCGGTGTGCGGCCGGGCAAACCAAACAGGGCAGCGTCTTCTTTCGCGAGCGGCATCGTCCGCGAGCCGCTGAACGGCGAGCAATCGACGTGCCCGATTGCGCCGGAAACGCGCGTGTGGCTGCTGTCTCCGCGCAAGGCGATCGAAGGTCTGATCCTCGGACACGAGCTGCCGGCACAGGCGCTCGGGTCGAGCCGCATCGTCAATCTGCCCGGGGTATGCGTGACCGCGTACGAGATGGTCGCCGCGCTCGAGCGCGTGGCGGGGGCGGAAGCGGCGAAGCGCGTGCGTTGGGAGCGCGACGAGGTGACGAACCGGATCGTCGCGAGCTGGCCCGGCGCCTGGGACACGCGGCGCGCCGAAGCGCTCGGATTCAGCGGGGACGCGGATTTCGACAGTATCATCCGTGCTTATATCGAGGACGAGCTGAGCAGCGCTTTCGCGGGGCGGGCCTGAGCGGGACGCTTTCACCCGGCTACCAACGCGGAGGCAGATAGTCACGCAGGATCCCAGGCCGGACCATGCTTCGGGTTGACGATACGCGTTCCGCGGGCCAGCGCCGAGATGGCCGCCATCTCCTCGTTCGTGAGCGTGAAGTCGAGCACCTTCAGGTTCTCGCGCAACTGTTCGACATTCTGTGCCCCGGGGATCGCGACCACCCGCTCCTGCTGCACGAGCCACCGCAGGGCCACTTGCGCGACACTCAACTGCCGCCGCTGCGCGATCTCCTGCAGGACCGGGTCGTTCAGGACCGCCCCGCGGGCGAGCGGTGAATGGGCAATCAGCACGAGATCCCGCTCGCGCATCAGCTCGAGGAGCGGGCGCTGGTTCAGGTAGGGGTGGTACTCGATCTGGTTGGCCGCCAGATCGCCGACGATCTGCAAGGCCTGCCGCAACAGGGCCGTCGGGAAGTTCGACACGCCGATAGTACGCGCCTTGCCCTGCTCGCGCAGCGCCGCGAACTCACCCAAGGCCCACTCCAGCGAGACTTCCGGGTTGGGCCAGTGGATCAGGAGGAGATCGACATAGTCCGTCTGCAGCAGACGCAGGCTCTTCTCCAGCTCGAAAGCGAGGTCCGGCTGCGGCGGCGTCCTGGGGTGCAGGAGCTTGGTCGTCACCCAGATGTCACCGCGCGGGACCGTAGACCGCGCCAATGCCCTCCCGACCGCCTCCTCGTTGCCGTAATACCTGGACGTGTCGATGTAGCGGTAGCCCTCGGCCAGCGCCGCTTCGACGAGGGCGCAGCCGGCATCACCGGTGTTGCCCAGCGTCCCGAAGCCGATGCCGGGCATCGTGTACTTCCCCAGAAGTTCCTTTTCCATGCGAAGGTATCCATAAAGGGTTTTGAAATGCCGTTTTTCGCGCACCCGCATTCTATGCCCGATGGGCGGGCTCGTGTCTGGCTCGATGTGGCGGCGGCATAATGTCTGCTCGCGAACCCCCAAAGCGACATTCGCGTTGGCTTGCCAGGTGCTCGGCTGAACGGCAGCTTTGAGGAAAAGCTGACGTTCATAAACCGCGTAATCTATCCTGATCTGGTGAGATTTCAGCCGGTTTTGGGCCATCTGGTGGCTTGAACTCGGTAGGATCTGCATGAAACGGGCTTTCGCACGATCGGCTTGTTATCGACTCAGGCGAGGGCAGACAGCGGACTTTCAGGCCTGGACCGCAACCAGGGCACCAGGGTAGCCGTATGCCGAGTGACACGAGCGGGATCGGTGGCGACCGACCGGCGCGGTTACAGATCCGACTTCTTGGTGCAGTCGAGATCATCTTGGACGGCCGGCGTCTTCGCGCCTTCAACTCTCTTCGCTTGCAACGGTTTCTGGCGTTGATCGCGTTACGGAGAGATCCGCAGCACCGCTCACGACTCGCGTTCGAGCTCTGGCCCGACTCCGACGAACATCAGGCGCGCACCAACCTCAGAAAGCTGCTCCACGACTTCCGGCATTCCCTTCCCGACTTCGGTGAGTTCGTCGAGGTCGACAATGAGACTGTACGGTGGATTCCGACTGGGCCGAGCGAGGTCGACGTGTTGAGGTTCTGTGGTGTCAGTCCAAGTTTGGCCAGCAGTTCGCCCACCGCGGTCACACCCAGCCGAATGCCAAACTTCTTCTCGATCAACTCGACCACCACAGCGCGCGTCCACAAACCGAAGTCCAGACCATACTGGCGCGGGTCGCGCCCATTGACCCACCGAAACACTCGCTTCTCCTGCGCTGGGCTCAGGCTGCGCGGTCGCCCCGTCGACTTTGTCGAGCGCAGCGCCTTGATTCCCACGCCCGGCTGCAGCGCCGCTTGAAGCCACTTGTAGATCGTCGTGCGATTGAATCCGTAGGCCGCAATCACCTTCGAGGCCGGTTCCCCTTCGCGCACACGTTCAACCGCCATCAGGCGGATCGCTTCCAGTGTCTGATGATCGAATGTGCGCCCGTCTCGCTTCATAATACGTTCGACCAGCACACGTTCAATGCGCTCCACAATTGTCGCTTTATTTACCGACTACTGAGTAAGCGTCAGGATCCAATTCCCCCATACGCAACCTTTGGAGGTTGTAGTATGCTGCTGCCACAGGAGAGAAAAGCGCTTAAGCACAAAAAAGCAGCGTTACTGCGAGTTCTTTATGGACACCCCGCCTCGTTGCGGTCATGGCGGCAACCTCGAGGGAGTGCGCGCTTGGAACAGGAAATCAGATTTTGCACTGCGCCGGACGGGGTACGCATCGCCTACGCAACCGCCGGCAAGGGACCGCCGATCGTCAAGGTGGGCAACTGGCTCACCCATCTTGAGTTCGACTGGAAAAGCCCCGTGTGGCGGCATGTGCTGGAGGGGCTCGCCGAGCATCGGCAACTGATCCGTTACGACGTGCGCGGCACCGGTCTATCGGACCGGGACGTCAGCGACATTACGTTCGAGCATTTCGTCACCGACCTCGGCGCCGTGGTGGACGCGCTGGGACTGGAGCGTTTCCCGCTGTTTGGACTCTCACAAGGGGGCGCAGTCGGTATCGCCTACGCGATCCGCAATCCCCACCGCGTGAGCCACCTGATCCTGCTCGGCTGTTTCGCGCGCGGAGCAGCGCATCGTTCGTCGCAGGGTCCCGGACTCGTCGCGACGCGACGCGCGATCATCCGCCAAGGCTGGGGTAGCGATGACCCGTCCTACCGGGAGCTATTCAGCGCGCAGTTTCTTCCCGACGGAACCCCGGAACAGCTCCGATGGTTCGGCGAACTCGAACGGGTCTCGGCAACGGCGGAAGTTGCCGAAATAATCGCCGTGGCAAACGCGAGCGTGGATGTCCGCGCGTTGCTACCGCAGGTCAAGATCCCCACCCTCATCCTGCACTCACGGGGGGACCGCAGGGTACCGCTCGACTGTGGCCACGAGCTTGCCGCCAACATAGCAGGCTCGCGATTCGTGACGCTCGAAAGCAACAATCACCTGATCCTTGAGCACGAGCCAGCTACCGAGGTGTTCTTCGACGAAGTCGCGAAGTTCCTGGGAGATGAGAAGCCGAGATCGTGGAAGCACACGGTGCGTGCTACCGAAGGAAAGCTGCAGAAGATGGCCCACGGAGTCGAGACCAGCGCTACCTACAAGATCCTCGGCATGGTGGCAGCGGTCGCGTCGGTCATTTCCTTTATCGTCTGGCTGCTGGCGTGAATCCTCCCCGCGACAAGAAAAAGGAGATTGTCGGCGTTTTCAGTCGCGCCGCGGCTACGTACGACCGCGTTGGACCTCGATTCTTCGCCCATTTCGGCCGCCGTCTGGTCGAGCGCGCACACATCGCTCCCGAGGCAATCGTGCTGGACGTTGCGGCGGGACGAGGCGCCGTGCTGTTCCCTGCGGCGCAGCAGGTGGGGCCGCGCGGGCGTGTCGTCGGCATTGATTTGTCACCGGAAATGGTGCGGGAGACCGTGGCGGAGATTCACGATGCCGGCCCGCCGAACGCCGAGATGCTGCTGATGGACGCCGAGGAACTGCGCTTTCCGGATGCGTCGTTCGACTGCGTACTGTCCGGATTTTCGCTCTGGTTCCTACCTCAGCCGCGCCGGGCCCTCGCGGAGTTTTTCCGCGTCCTCAAACCGGGAGGGCGCGTCGGCATCACAACGTGGGCGAAGGACTGTCCTACTCACAGTTGGACTGGCCGCGCCGTGCGTCAGTACCTGCCTCCGCAGCGCGACCAGGAGCCGCAGCCCTCCCGGTTCGATACCCCGCCGATCCTGGAGACTGCGCTGCAGCAAGCAGGATTCAAAGGGGTCGAGATTGTCGTGGAAGACGCTGAGTTCACCTTCGCCAATGAAGAAGAGTGGTGGTCGTCCCTGTGGTCGCACGGCTTACGGCGTTATCTTGAACAGATGGCGGCGCCGGTTCTGCAGGAATTCAAGGCTGACATGCTCCAGAAAGTCCAGGACTTCAAACAGCAGGATGGGATCCACGCCGTGCGCCGGGCATTAATTGCCGTTGGTAACAAACCTTAACGTCAACGCATAGGGTCGTCTTCCACCGTTAAGGAATATCCAGGGTTCAAATGTCGTGAGATGTCATTCCTGAAGCTGGATTCTTTTGTCCGACCAATTCCAGCGCGCCTCCATTTCTCGCTCGACTTCACCCACTGGCAACGCGACGAGCCGAGCCACTGGGCTTCCCACGGTATCGATGACAGGACCAAGCCTTACTCAGCAGTCGCCAACAAGCGATAAGAAAATCAATCCGGCCGCGATCTCGCCGCACCGACCCCGTGGGTCGGGAGCCAGTGCGAAAGCGCGCCCCCAGTGCGTATAATCGGCCTTATGTTCATGCTGGCTTCCTCCCCCATTGAGAAAACCGCGATCCAAGCTGACAGCAGCGGTTAATTGCTGGGCAATCTACTCCCAGCACCAGAGCAAGGCAAGCGCGTTCCCACCCCCTGGCTGTTTCGAGGCATTACTTTCAGTACGGCAGCTCAGGCGATGTCGGACACCGGGTGATAGGTCATACCTACCGGTGAATCTGCTCCGAACCAAACATTCAAACGCTGCGCGTCGCCGGGACGCCGTATGGCGGTGGCGCCACGCTCCGGCTGAATCCAAGGTCCGGCATTTCGGTGATTCTTAACAGCGGGGGCGCCTGCTCGCACACTCGCCGTTGACACTCCCATTATGCTGCCTATACTTGCTCGCTGCCTTCTCCGATGCGGGTGCGGAATCGCACGCGCCTTCGGTGCGAGGGGAATGGATGCCAGCCTGGGGGAGTTGCAACGGTGACGAATGAAGCCAAACCACGTGTCTACGATGTTCTTGCCAAGGCCTTCATCCAGGAGGGCGTGAGCACCTGCTTTGCGCTGTTGGGCGATGCGAACATGAACTGGGCGGCGCGATTGGCGCAGCAGGGATGTCGCATGGTCTATGTCAGGCATGAGCATTGTGCCGTCGCAGCCGCGATGGCCTACGCGCGCAAGACGTCGGAGGTGGGTGTTGCAACGGTCACCTGCGGGCCCGGCGTCACGCAGTTGATCACGGCGCTGCCGGCGGCCGTGCGCGCCCATCTGCCGGTGGTGGTGTTTGCTGGAGAGGCGCCGCTCAGGAGCGGCTGGTACAACCAGGGGATCGATCAGGCGCCGATCATCAAGGCGACGGGCGCCGACTATCATCCCCTGCACCTGCCCGAACGCATGCCGATCGGGATTCGCGATGCGTTCCTGCAGGCACGCCGCGAACGGCGTCCGGTGGTGATCGGCATTCCGTTCGATTTGCAGGACCGGCCCTGGGACGGACCGGAGAACTTGCCGACGCCCTCGCGAGAATTGCTGCCTCGCACCGCGCCGATTCCACCGCATCCGGATGACGTAGCGAAAGCCGCGCAACTGGTTGCAGCCGCCGAACGCGTGGTCGTGTTTGCCGGCTTGGGCGCGGTCGAGGCGAAGGCGGGGCCCGCGTGCCGGGCGCTGGCCGCGAAGACAGGTGGACTGCTGACCACGACGCTGCCTGCAAGAGGACTATTCCACGACGACCTGTACTGTATCGGGATCGCGGGCAGCTTCACGCCCGAGGTCGGACTCGAGTACCTGGCGCAGGCCGACCTGATCATCGCGGTCGGCGGCTCCCTCGCCTACCACGCCGGCGGCGGCGGTCAGCTCTGGCCGAAGGCGAAGACGCTGCATATCGACATCGACC
>MERI01000171.1 GCA_001772005.1 Betaproteobacteria bacterium RIFCSPLOWO2_12_FULL_62_58
CGCGCCTCGTTCACCTCGTTGAAGGCGGGCTTGACGGTGTCCGGAGGCGTCACGTCCTGAAGCTCCACCGTGACCAGGCGAACGCCGGTCTCGTAGGCGCTGAGAATCTTTTGCATCTCCTCCTTGACCTCGGTGGACACGGCCACCCGGCCGACGGTAAGGACATCGCTCCCCAAGCGGTTGCCGACCACCCGGCGCATGACTGCCTCGGCGATGTCCCGGATCGTCTGCGGGGACTCGCGGACCCGGAACAGGTAGCGGACCGGGTCCTCGATCCGGTACTGGACGATCCACTGCACGTCGATCACGTTCAGGTCGCCTGTAAGCATCAGCGACACATCCTTGAATCCCTTCTTGTCAGCCGCGTATTGCGTTCGCCCGCCGGCAACCGTGACAGCGGTGCCGAACCCGAATTCCTCCTTGAGGACCCGGGCCGTGGGAACCAGCCGGACGCTCTCGATGCCGTCAGGAAACTTGAAGTGCAGGCCCGGACCCGCCGTGCGGTCCACCGCCCCAAAGCGCTGAACGATGCCCGTCTCCTCCGGCTGCACCGTGAACCAGGTCGACCAGAGGAAGGTCAGCAACAGCGCTCCCACGATAATAATGGTGATGCGCTGGCCGCCGAGCGCGGCGGCGCGCCTCCGCAATTCGTCGACGATATCGTCGGGATCATAGGTCGGCATGGTCTGTCTCCTTTCCGTAAGGGTTTTGGTGCAGCTCACGGGCGGCTTGCGCGTCCGGTGATATTTGCCATCCCGCCGGCCTGCGGCGCAGTGTGGCGATCCGATATTCCGTGCGCTTTCCGAGCGCGGTCAGGTCGAGGCGGATCCATTCGCGTTCGGTGACGCGATCGCTCACGTGACAGGATGCGCCGGGAATCTCGCTGAAGACATGGCCGTTGGCGCTCTCCACGACGAATGCAAGCGCGGAAACCGAATCCGGAAGCGCCTCCAAGAACACGAAAATCCTCTCGTCATCCCATTCGCTCGCTCCCGTTGGCGAGTCGCCGGTATGCAGGACGCTGCCGTTGGCGTTACTCCGGTGGCCGGGATGTATGACCTCCAGCACGCGGCCTTCCTGGTCGAACAGCACACACAACGCATCCAGGTTTGCCGGCCCCCGGCCGGCGCTAGCGCCGGGTTCCTGCGGATGCCAGTGCAGACCCATGACGATCTCTTTCAGATCGACTTCCCAATTGGCGCTTACGCTGTCCTTCAGGCTTGTATGACAATTGTTTCGCATGCGTGTCCTCCTCGTAGCTCGTCACTTTGCCGGCGCTGCCTGCATCAGCAGCTGATGCCGCATGATTTGCTCCATCATCATCTGCATCATGTCCATGCGGCGCTGCATGAATTCCTGCTGCTGCTTCGGATCCATCCCCGCCATGGGATCGCCCCCCATCCGGCCACCGCCCGTCATGCCGGGCCCCATGCCGCCTTTCTGGCCGCCGCCCATCGTGTCCATCATCATCGGCCCGCCCATGCCGCGCATCATCCGCATGTTCTCCTGCATGGTCTTCGCGTGCTCATCCATCAGCTCGTGGCGCTCCTTCGGGTCCTTGGTCTGATGGATCCGGTCCATCAGCTGTTCCATGCGCTTCAAGTTTTCCTGCATCTGCACCATCTGCCTGTCCATGTCGGCGGCCGTCATGGGCGGCTTGGATGGGGTCTTGGGCGCGCTCTGTGCGGCGGCATAAGGCGTGCCCAAAGCAAAGGTGCCGAGCAGCGCGAGTAACAATAGAGTTCTCATTGCCAGGGTTCCTTTCAAAGTCATATCGCAGCGACAAATGGCAATTCGCGACACCGGCGGCGCCGGATTTACCCGAACGCCGCCACCGCCGCGGCCACTGCAATCACCACGCCGGCGATGACAGCCGCGCCGGCAACCAGCGTCGCGAGACCGCGGCTGCTTGCCGTCAACCGGACCGGCGAGAGACCCAGGCCGACGAACACGACGAGCGCCAGCACTCCCATGTAGAGCCATGCATGTCCGAAGAGTTCCTCGCTCCACTCTTCGAGTTCGGGAAAGACTGCCTTGATCGCGAATACGAAAGCCGTCAGCAAAACGGCGACGGCGAAGGATGCGCCGAAGGAATGCACGTAACGTTCCATTGGGACCCCCGTCACGATCCGAGCAGCGCGGTCATGCCGACATGGACGGAACCGGCGAGGATCACTCCGGCGCCGTCCATGGCGAGCCCGAGAAGCACGATGAGGGCCGACACGGTCAGGGTGGAGAGCCTGGTGCTTTCGTCACGCCGAAGGTCGGTAGCGAAGGTGAGGATCGGCAGGTACAGGGCGAGCAGGAGAACGACGACAAACAGGTGCTCCTTCAGTTCCATCGTCGTATCGCCCACGAGGGCCCAGGATCCCTTCTCCATCACCGCCCGATCGGCTTCGTAGAAGAAACTGTCCCAGAGGCCGCCTGAGAACCAGGTGAGCAGCATGAATCCCGCAACAACGAGGCTCGCTACCTTCATGCGCCGAAGCCGCTTCTCGTCGAGCTTGTATGCCTCCACGTAGACCCAAAGCGCCGCAAGAACGCCGAGGACACCAAAAGCCGGGTGAACGAACAGGAAAACTTCTCTCATGTTTTGCTCCTTAATCCATCGGCACGCAGCAGAGGAGCATCCAGAACCAATGCTTCCAGCCGCCTTGCTTTCCGTCGTCCGGCTCGTGTTGCATCGTGAATCCTTCCTATGGGCGGGCGGTGCTCCAGCCCAGCCACTTGTACAGCGGGCAATGGCCGCGGGCGCCGGTCACCACGAAATCCACCCCCAGCGCGATCAGGGCGATGTAGAGCAACACCTGCAACAGCGTCCCGCCGCCGAGGAGCAGCCACAACGCCCAGATGGCGAGAGCGCCGCCCAGCAGCACGCGCAACAACCGTTCGGTCGTTCCGAGATTCTTCATGCTTCGCTCCGCCCGTCAGCAGCCGCCGCGCCTGCGCGGGCGCTCGTGCGCAGCTTCGGCCGGACGCACCGCATGGCCGGCAGCCTTGTGCGCGTACTCCTGCGGCGCGGATTCGAAGCGGTCGCGGTTTTCCTTGGAGGCGAAGTAGTAGATCTTTCCCTGGTGAACGGAGGTCAGCACCTGCGCGGTGCGCACCGCTTCGCCGCCGACGGGATCGACAGCCGCTTCCGGCGCGCTCGCCTCCGCCCGGGTCTCCGGCTGGTCGCCATGACCGCCGTGCCCGCCGCCATGACCGCCGTGCCCCAGCCCGCCGAGCAGGCCTCCCAGCCCGCCGCCATGTCCTCCATGACCGCTACCCAATCCACCGTGCCCGCCCGCATGACCGCCGAGGCGGCCACGGAAAGCGAACCACGCGATTGCAGCCGCAATAAGAACCCAAACCCAGTTTTGTGCCAGCCAGCTCATGACATGTCTCCTTGCGCTATGTTGAAGAAAGGCGAAATCGCGCCTATCGCATTAGCTCGATCGCCATCAGCAGGATGATGATATTGCGCCGATTGAAGAAGATCCCGACCACCGCGATCGCGAACACCACCGCCCCGAGCACCAGGAAATGGTTGAGCGTGAGCGGGCCCATCACTCGTCGCCTTCAGCCGTCATCGAAACGAGCCGCACACGCTGCTCGCGCCGTACTCGCACCTGCTCGGAGGGGTCCTGGCGGCGCCTGTCCTTGCGCCTCCGCAGCGTGAGGGCGATTGCAGCCACGATGGCCGCCAGCAGGATCACCCCGGCAATCTCGAAAGCGTACACGTATTGCGTGTATAGCAGCCGCCCGAGCGCCTTGGTGTTGCTGTAGCCGGGCGGCAGCGCGGCCGGCGACGCCCCGAAATAGCGATTCGCGAGTACCGCGACCATCTCGAGCACCATGACCCCGCCGACCGCCAGCGCGAGCGGCAGGTTCTTCCAGATGTCCTCGCGCAGCCGCTCGATGTTGACGTCGAGCGTCATCACGACGAACAGGAACAGCACCATCACCGCGCCGACGTATACCAGCACCAGCACGATGGCGAGAAACTCGGCGCGCAGCAGCAGCCACAGAGCCGCCGTGGTAAAGAAGCACTGCACCATGCACAGCACCGCGTGCACCGGATTGCGCGCCGTGATGATCGCGATAGCCGACACCACCAGCACCGCTGCAAAGGCGTAGAAAAGCGCGATTTCGAACACCTTGCGTCCCTAAAGCGTCAGCGGACTTCCGGGCTCGGGGTCAGCTGTGGTGGCGGTGCCCGCCGTGACCCGCTTCGCTCCCGGCCTTGGCCGCGAATTTCGCTGGGTCCCCTTTGAACGAGCCTTGACACTGCGCCGAACAGAAGTAGTAGGTGCGCTCCTGGTAGCTTTCGCTGGCATGGGCCTTTTCCGACTCGATGCTCATTCCGCACACGGGATCGGTGAGTGTCATGATTTGGTTCTCCTTTCGGTTAGGTTGACTCGATGCTTTCTGACATGGCGCGCCTCACTCCACGATCAGCTTGCCGCGCAGCATTCCCATCTGGCAGGCGAACTCGTATTCACCGGGCTCGGCCGGCATGAACTCGACCGCGACCGTCTCTCCTTCCGGGAGCTGCGCGCTCTTGTTGAACGCCGGAATCAGCACCATTTCGCTGCACGAGGACGATTCCTGGCGGACGAAATTCAGCCGCGCCGGCATGCCGCGCTCGAGCACGATGACATCCGGCGTGTAGCCGCCTTTCACCAGTACCATCTGCTCTTGATAGCCGCTGCTCGTGCGCGCCGCCCTGACGCCTTTCGTCTTGACGAGCCAGAAAAACCACACGATGGCGCCGATCAGGCCGAGACCCACGAGATCGACGATGATTCTGTCCCAGGTCATGCTGCCCTCCATCTTTTCAGCCGGTTGGCATTGGAAATGACGGTCACCGAACTGAACGCCATGGCGATCGCAGCGAGCAGCGGCGAGAGCAGGATGCCGACGAAGGGATACAGAACACCCAAAGCGATCGGCAGCCCGAGCGTGTTGTAGATGAACGCGCCGAACAGGTTCTGATACACGTTGCGCATCGTGGCGCGGCTGATCTGCATGGCGAGCACCACGCCGTGGAGGCTCCCCTTGATCAGCGTGATGTCGGAGGCCGCGATTGCGACGTCGGTGCCGGTGCCGATGGCGAAGCCCACGTCGGCCTGCGCAAGCGCGGGAGCGTCGTTGATGCCGTCGCCCACCATGCCGACTTGCTTCCCTTCGAGCTGCAGCTTCTGCACGTTGTGCGCCTTGTCCTGCGGCAGCACTTCCGAGAGCACGCGCTCGATCCCGACTTGGCGCGCGATCGCCTTGGCGGTGCGCTCGTTGTCGCCGGTGATCATGACGACCTCGAGCCCCATCTCCTTGAGCGCGCGGATCGCCTGCCGGGAATCGCGTTGAAGATCTCGGCGTCGGGCAGCGCGAGGCCCCGGGCTGCCGCGCCTTCGACGATCGCCGCGGCGAGCGGATGCTCGGAGGACTTCTCGACGCCGCCCGCGAGCCGCAGCATCTCGTTCTCATCGACGCCGGGGCTCATCACCACGTCGGTCAGCACCGGCTTGCCGTGCGTGATCGTCCCGGTCTTGTCGAGGATCACGCTCTGGAGCTTCTGCGCGGTCTGTAGCGCCGTGCCGTCGCGGATCAGGATGCCGTTCAGCGCGCCCAGCCCGACGCCGGTGGTGAGCGACATCGGCGTCGCCATGCCGAGCGCGCAGGGGCATGCGATGATGAGCGTCGTCACCGCGACGATCAGCGCGAACACGATGCGCGGCTCCGGCCCGTACGTGTACCAGGCCATGAAGCCGAGGATGGCAAGGATCGCGACCGTGGGTGTGAAGTAGCCCGACACCACGTCGACGATCCTCTGGATCGGGACTTTCGAGCCCTGCGCGTCCTGCACCATGCGGATGATGCTGGCGAGCGCCGTGTCCTTGCCGACCCTGGTCGCCCTGAACTTGAACGCACCGGTCTTGTTGATCGTCGCGCCGATCACTTCGTCGCCGACTTTCTTCTCGACGGGAAGCGACTCGCCGGTGACCATCGACTCGTCGACCGCCGAAGACCCTTCGGCAATCTCGCCATCGACCGGGATCTTCTCTCCCGGGCGCACTACCACGAGATCGCCGACCAGCACTTCCTCGACCGGGATGTCAAGCTCCATGCCGCCGCGCACGACGCGCGCGGTCTTGGGCTGAAGGCCGATCAGCTTCTTGATTGCGTCCGAGGTCCGGCCTTTCGCCTTCAGCTCCATGGCAAGGCCGAGCACGACGAGCGCGGTGACGACCACCGTCACGTCGTAGTACACCTCGAGCATCTCGGAGGAGGGCAGCACTTGCGGAAAGAGCAGGATGATCGTCGAATACACCCACGCTACGCCTGTTCCCAGCGCGATGAGCGTATGCATGTTGGCCGAGCGGTGCTTGAGCGCCTGCCACGCGCCGGTGAAGAACTGGTTGCCGCTGTAGAGCAGCACGGCGGCCGAGGCTACCCCCATGAACGCCCAGACGTACCAGAGCTCCGGGCTGCCGCGCGGGAACCAGTCGCGCAGCACCGGAATGAGCCAGGGATAGCTCATGATCATGGTGAACACACCGACCGGGGCGGCGAACCACCACTTGCGCATGAGGCTGCGGTACTCGAGCTCGCGCGCCTGCTGCTCGCTGTCGAGCGCGTCGGCACCCGAAGGCGCCATGGCATCCATGGTCTCGTGAGGATGGGCCGGCGCCGCGGGAGTCTGCATTGCCATGCGGCCAGCGGCCGTGGAATGGGATTCGAAATTCATCGTCACAATATGCGCCTTGCGGCGCCCTCCGATTTGATGTGTATCAGGCTCATAATGGCAGCGTGCTCCGCGACGCTTGATCAGCCGTATAACCACTTGAAAACCGCCTCGGCCCACTCGTCCCTGCGTTTGCGGTAGCTGTCCAGCCCGGCGGAGATCTGTTTGCTCAGCTCCTGCTCGCGAAGGATGTCGAGAAAGAGCACGGTCCGTTGCAGGAGGTCGGTTTGGTAGCGCCATGCCTGCTCCCATGGCGTCGTAGCGGAAGCCGAACTATCCGGCCTTCCATCGTGTGCCGCAAGCGCGCTTGCGGCAGGGAGATCATTGACTTTCATGGTGATGCCCTCTGGTGGTGTCGTCAGTGTAGGACTCGTAGCGACCTGTTCGGCGCTTACTGCGCGCCCAAAGATCCGATGAGTTGAGGAGTCAGGACGGCAAGGTGGTTTTCCACCTTCTTCACGCCGGGAGTGCGTCTGGCCGCCAGGGCGGCCGCCCTGCGCTCCGCCGCCGATTCGGCGTAACCCCACAACTGCACAATGCCGTCCGCGATCACGACGTTCATGTACAGGGTTTGCACGCCGGCCTCGCGCAGCTCCGCCATCACGGCATCACGAACCCGGCTGGAATCCGATGACACTGTGCGTCTGGCCGGTTTGCCGCGGGCTGCGGCCAGCCCGTGCAACAGGTTCGCGCGGCTCACGATGCCGACGAGCTTCCCACCGCTGAGCACTGGGACCCGCTTGATACGGTTGCGCTCGAGCAGCGTCGCAATTTCTTCGAGTGAAGTTGTCTCCGCTACGGTGATCACTTTGCGTGTCATCACATCCCGGGCCGTCAGACCATGGGACTTGAGATACGTACGTGCCCGCTCTTCGGGCCCACCCAGCAGGTCGAGCCACCACGAGGCGTGACCTTCCGTCCGCGACTCCGGCCGCCGCATGAGGTCGCCTTCGCTGACCATCCCGATGACGCGACCGCGATCATCTGCGACGGGCACCGCGCTGATGCGGCGCTTGAGGAGCAACCGCGCGATCTCTTGCACATTCGTGTCGGGGCCGACGGAAACAACCGACTTGGTCATGATGTCCTTAGCTTTCACTGGCCTTCTCCTTTCATTGGTGGCGGACTGGTACGACAAGCCTGAGCGCACACGTTTTAAGTGCCATGGCCGTTGTGTTCATCTGACGCCTGCGATAGGGGTGCGCTTCAGGAGCAAGGCGTTTACAGCCACCAGCAGCGAGCTGCCGGACATGGCGAGCGCCGCGATTTCAGGACTGATGGTGAGCGGATAGAACACGCCCGCTGCCACCGGGAATGCGACCACGTTGTAACCCACCGCCCACCACAGGTTCTGGTGCATCTTGCGCAACGTGTGGCGGGAGAGTTCGATCGCGCCGACCACATCGTAGGGGTCGCTCTTCATGAGCACCACGTCGGCGCTCTCCATTGCGACGTCGGTGCCGGCGCCGATGGCGAAGCCCACGTCGGCCTGGGTGAGCGCCGGCGCATCGTTGATGCCGTCACCCACCATGCCGACCTTGTTGCCTTTTTTCTGAAGCGCCTTGACCTGGTCGGCTTTCTGTCCAGGGAGGACTTCGGCAAGCACGATGTCGATGCCGAGTTCCTTGGCGATACGTTGGGCGGTGGCCTGATTGTCGCCGGTGAGCATCGCCACCTTGACGCCGCGGGCGCGCAGGTCACGCACGGTGGCCGCTGCGGTCGCCCGGGCCGCATCGGCGATGGCGATCAGACCCCAGAGTTTTCCGGCACGGGCGACGTGCACTACGGTGCGTCCAGCACCCTGCATCTCCGCGGCCTTCCGTTCCAGGCCCGCCAGATTGATCTTCTCGGCATCCATCAACCGGCGGTTGCCGATCAGCACCGGATCGCCATCCAGCACAGCTTTGGCGCCCATGCCGTCCACGTTGGTGAAGCGCTCGGCTGCCGGCGTCGCCTTGTCGCCGGCGCGCTCGAGAATCGCATGCGCGAGCGGATGCTCGGAATGCTTCTCCATCGCCGCGGCCGGTGCCGATCATCACCGCCATGGGCGTTGCCAGGCCGAGCGCATCGGGACAGGCAATGACAAAAACCGTGATGGTGAGGGTGAGAGCAAGAAGCAGCGTCTGCCCGATGCCCCAGTACCACGTCACGAACGTAGCGACGCCGATGACGATTGCAATCAGTACCAGCCACTGCGATGCCTTATCGGCGAGAAGCTGAGCGGGTGCCTTGGAGTTTTGCGCCTCCTGCACCAGCTTCACGATCTGCGCGAGAGCGGTGTCGGCGCCCACCTTGGTGGCCCGATAGCGGAAGCTGCCGCTCTTGTTGATCGTGGCACCGGCTGACTCGTCGTACTCAACCGTCGCGCTGCCCGACACGAAGTTCACGTCGGCGCGCCTGACGCCCGGCATCTTGCACAGTTGCTTCTCGACGCCCTGCGCGCAGAGCGGCGACAGCAAGCCGGCAACGTCGATGGTGGTGGTTTTCATGGCTTCCGTCCTAGATCTGCGTCGTTGAAGTCGCCAGTGGATCTCCGCCCTTATTTCGAACCAGTGTCACGACCGACCTCGCCGCAACCCGGTAGTGCAAAGACGGCAAAGGGCTTTCGTTGCCCGGTTCGAGAAAGTCGAGCGGACTATCCAGGCTGGTGTCGATAACGCGCCGCCATTCGGCAGCCGCGCCTTCCTGGATTTGAAAACCCAGGTCTTCCCAGTAGGCGTTGACCATCACGTAGATGTCGTTGTCCGTTTGCGAGGCGCCTTGCAGCGCAAAAGCGAGGCTGCGGGAATCGAATGAAAGGTCGGTATCGCGGCCGACCCCGTACCAATGGACGTCCTCGCGCCAGAACCGGCTCCTGGCCAGGGAGGGATGCGCTTTGCGGAACGCGATCATCAACTTGAAAAAGCGGAAGATGTCCGGGTTTGCATGCAGCCGGCTCCAATCGATCCAGGCCGTCTCGTTATCCTGGTTGTACGGGTTATTGTTGCCGGCCTGCGTGTGCATGAACTCGTCACCGGCACGGAACATGGGCGTTCCGTTCGAAAGGAACAGCAGGCAACAGAAATTCTTGATCTGTTGCTTGCGCAGCTTCACCACTTCTAGTGGCGCACCCTCATCCCCTTCCCAGCCGCAGTTCCAGCTATGGTTTTCCTCCATGCCGTCCGTGTTGCCGTGGCCGTTTGCCCAGTTCCGCTTCTGGCTGTAGGCAACCAGGTCGTAAAGGGTGAATCCGTCGTGAGAGGCGATGTAATTGACGCTCTGATGGGCGTGATAGGCGTTCAGCCGATCGTCGGGGAACAAATCGTCGCTGCCATACAGCCGGCGCATCAGGGCTGGCACCATCCCGGGATCGCTCTTTATAAAGCGTCGGATATCGTCTCGGAATCTTCCGTTCCACTGACACGTCGTGATTCCCGGAAACGCCCGGCCGAGTTGATACACCCCGGCCGCATCCCAGGGTTCGGCAATCACCCGCAGGCCCGCGAGGTCCGGGTCCGAGGCCATGTCGCTCAGCAGCGGCGCGTCGTTTGCATTGACGGAGCCGTCCGCGTTTCGGGTGAAGACGGAAGCGAGATCGAAGCGAAATCCGTCCACGTGCATTTCGCACGCCCAATGGCGGACGCTGTCCATGATCATTTTCCGGACAGAGCGGTTCACGCAATTGAGCGTGTTCCCGGTTCCGGAAAAGTTTTCGTAGGGTTCGCCGGGCCGGTTCGATATCAGGTAGTAGGTGCTGTTGTCGATCCCCTTGTAGCTGTAGATCGGGCCGGTGTGATCGCCCTCGCCGGTGTGGTTGTAGACGACGTCGAGGACCACCTCGATATCCGCTTCATGCAGCGCCTTGACCATCTCGCGACACTCGTTGTGTTGATCCTTGAGGCCGCGGCTGCCGAGGTAGCCGTTGTGCGGCGCGAAGAAATTCAGCGGCGCGTAGCCCCAGTAGTTGCCATCGGAAGGGTCGAATTGGAAAACCGGCATCAACTCCACCACGGTGATGCCGAGTTCCTTCAGATACGGAATCTTCTCGATAAGGCCGGCATACGTTCCGCGCGCATCCGCCCTCACCCCGGAGTTCGGGTTTTTGGTAAACCCCCCGACGTGCAGCTCGTAGATGACCGCATCGGCCTCATGTCGCGGGCAGTCGTCACGTTCCCAGTCGAAGTGCTCGCTATCGCCGGTGATGACGCCCAAGGGTGCCTTGCCCGCGTTCGAACCCGAACGAATGGCGGCGAGCCGATCGAGCGTGGGCGGAAAGAAAACCGATTTCGCGTAAGGGTCGAGAAGAATTTTGTTGCGATCGAAGCAGTGCCACTCGAACCGGCCTGCGGGCCTCGGACCGTCGATACGGTACGCGTAGTACGCCGCCCTCTTCATCGCTGTCAGTGGAAACCGGCCATGCCAGATCCGGCCCGATTTGTTCTTGAGGTAATCGAACTCATAGATGAATACAGGATTAACGATGTCGCTCTCGGTGTATAACAGTAACGTTACGCTCTCCGCATGCTTGGAGTAGAGCGCGAAATTGAATGCCCGCTCATCCTCTATCCAGCTAACGCCCAACGGGAACGGCAGTCCTTCCGTCGCCGCCCAGCGAGACGATGGCCTTGACGATGAAGTCATATTCGCTCCGATACCGTTTCTCATGCCAGCCGATTCAGGTGATGACACTCGGCGCACGGCGCCCGGTGCGCCCGGGAATCTCCGAGAGCGCCAACGCTGCCGCGATCAGCTCAGCCAAGGCCTCCTGCGTGTCCAGATGGTGCCGCGCCGGATCGGGTTCGAACGCTTCGACGTATAGGCGCAGCGTCGCGCCCTCGGTGCCGGTGCCGGAGAGGCGCAACACGATGCGCGCGCCGTCCTCAAACAGAATGCGCAGACCCTGACCGGAAGCGAGACCGCCGTCCACCGGGTCGGTGTATTGAAACTCATTGCCCTCACGCACGCGTCGATTGCCGATCCGCTGTCCTGGCAGGCGGCCAAGCCGCTCGCGCAGCTTGTTCAGCAGAGATTCCGCCGCTACCGGATCCAGCCCTTCGTAATCGTGGCGCGTATAGAAATGGCGTCCATACGTTCGCCAATGCTCCCTTACAATGGTCTCCACCGGCTGGCGCCGCGCCGCGAGGATGTTCAGCCAGAACAGTACTGCCCACAGGCCGTCCTTCTCGCGCACATGGTCCGAGCCGGTGCCGAAACTTTCCTCGCCACAGAGGGTGATTCTTCCCGCGTCCAGCAAATTGCCGAAATACTTCCAGCCGGTGGGCGTCTCGTAGCACGGGATCCCGAGTTGTTGCGCCACGCGATCCACCGCCCGGCTCGTCGGCATGGAGCGCGCGACACCCTTGAGGCCCACGGCATAGCCCGGCACGAGTGTGGCATTAGCAGCCAACACGGCGAGGCTGTCCGAGGGTGTAACGAAAAAGCGCCGCCCCAGGATCATGTTGCGGTCTCCGTCACCGTCGCAGGCTGCGCCGAAATCCGGCGCATCGGACCTGTTCATCACATCCACTAGCTCGTGCGCATGGACCAGGTTGGGATCGGGTGGTTCGCCGCCGAAATCAGCCCGCGGTTCGCCGTGAATCACGCTGCCCGCAGGGGCGCCAAGACGCCGTTCCAGAATTTCTTTGGCGTAAGGACCGGTGACCGCGTGCATGGCGTCGTAACAAAGACGAAATCCGCTCGCGAAGTGCGTCCGCAGCACCGCGAAATCGAACAGCGACTCCATCAATGCCGCGTAATCGGCCACCGGGTCAATGACCTCGACTGTCATCTCGCCCATCACCGATGCGCCGAACTGGTCCGGCACGACATCAGGCGCGTCGAGAACGCGATAGGTTTGCAGCGTCCGGCTGCGCGCGTAGATCGCCTCGGTCAGCGTTGAAGGCGCGGGGCCGCCGTTGGCGGCGTTGACCTTGATGCCGAAGTCGCCCTGCGGTCCGCCCGGATTGTGGCTCGCCGACAGGATGATGCCGCCCGACGTGCCGCGCTTGCGGATCACGCAGGAGGCTGCCGGCGTGGACAAGATTCCGTTTCGTCCCACGAGCATGCGGCCGATCCCGTTCGCCGCCGCAATCTTGAGGATGACCTGCAGCGCCTCGCGATTGTAGTAACGGCCGTCGCCGCCCAGCACCAACGCGCTGCCCGGTGGCAACGCCAGTGTGTCGAAAACCGACTGGACGAAATTTTCCAGGTAATGCGGTTGCCGGAACACCGCGACCTTCTTGCGCAGACCGGAAGTGCCGGGCCGCTGATCGTCGAACGGCGTGGTTGCGACCGTGCGCACGCGGGATTGCGCGATTCCGTTCATTGCATCAGCTTTCCACCGACATGCTGCATACGGGATCTTTTTCCATGATCTCTCTCCTTTCCGACTTGCTTACGGTAGCCTGGAAACATTTTCTGCGACACTTCAGTATGGCGCTTGGCGACACCGTTGACGTAATCGCTCAAATTAAGCGCGAGGTGCGTCATGTTGAGGCGCTCCTGCCCAGCAAAAGATTTTAGCGTCGTAAGCTCGATGAAATCTCCGAGCACATGCTGTACGAGATCGTATGGAAACTGATCGTGTCCGGCTTCGACCGGCGTGTGCGTGGTGAAATTGCAGAGCGCGCGTACCTGCGGGACATCATAGGGGAGCTCCCCGGGACGCACGTCTTTCGCCGAATAGGCGTGGCGGTATAGAAGTTCGAGCGTGAGCAAGGCCGAGTGCCCTTCGTTCATATGGTACTGGCGCACCGAAAAGCCAAGAGCATTCAGCATGCGCACACCGCCGATACCGAGTACGATCTCCTGTTTGAGCCGATAGGTCGCATCCCCGCCGTAGAGGTAATGCGTGAGCTCCCGATCGGCCGCGTTGTTCTCCGGCAGGTCGGTGTCGAGTAAAATCACCGGCTGCTTCCCGCCCATGTGGCTTTCCAGAACGTAGAGCCAGCCACCGACCCAGAGATCGCGTCCTTCGATCGGCACCGTGATCTTGGCATGGAGCGGGGTCGTCCAGCGCACGGGCTCCCACGGATCTGCGCGTTCCACTTGCCGCCCCTGCGCGTCAAGATCCTGGCGGAAGTAGCCATTGCGGCTCACCAGGCTCACCGCCACCAGCGGCAGGTCGAGGTCGGCGGCCGCACGTATGGTGTCGCCGGCGAGAACGCCGAGGCCGCCGCTGTAAGTTGGGATTTCGTTGCGCAGCGCGATCTCCATGGAGAAGTATGCGAGGCGCGGTCGATGAGTGAAGGATTTATGCATGGTTCGATTTCCCGCGATAGATGTCACTGAGCATCTGTTCAGAGTTTGATAGCTATTCCTCATCCACGCGCCTCGTACGGCCACTTCCAGTTCCGTATCTCGGGCATGTCCTCGCCATGCTGAACGATGTACTGCTTGTGCTCGGTACGCTTGTCGCGCATGTGTTGCTTCAGATACGCGGCTTTGCCGGCGAGCTTGGGCACGCGATCGGCTACGTCCATCACCAAATGGAAGCGGTCGAGATCGTTCAGCACGACCATGTCGAAGGGTGTCGTGGTGGTGCCTTCTTCCTTGTAGCCGCGCACGTGCAGGTTCTTGTGGTTGGTGCGCCGATAAGTAAGGCGGTGGATCAACCACGGATAGCCGTGGTAGGCAAAGATAACGGGTTTGTCGGTGGTGAAGAGCGTATCGAAGTCGCGGTTCGAGAGCCCATGCGGATGCTCCTCACTTGGTTGCAGCGTCATGAGATCGACCACGTTTACCACGCGCACCCTGAGTTCAGGCGCGTGCTGGCGCAGCAGGTCCACGGCGGCGAGCGTCTCGATGGTTGGCACGTCGCCAGCGCAGGCCATGACCACATCGGGCTCGGCGCAGCTATCGTTGCTCGCCCATTCCCAGATACCGATACCGGCGCTGCAGTGCTTGATCGCGGCGTCCACATCGAGCCACTGCGGCTGGTCGTTCTTGCCGGCGACGATCACGTTGACCAGGTTGCGCGAGCGCAGACAGCAATCGGTGACGCAGAGCAACGTGTTGGCGTCCGGGGGCAAATAGACGCGAATGATGTCGGCCTTCTTGTTTACCACGTGATCGATGAACCCGGGATCCTGATGCGAGAAGCCGTTATGGTCCTGGCGCCAGACATGCGAGGTCAGGAGATAATTGAGGGACGCAACCGGCCGCCGCCACGGAATCTCGCGCGATACCTTCAGCCACTTGGCGTGCTGGTTGAACATGGAATCCACGATGTGGATAAACGCCTCATAACAGGAGAACAAGCCGTGACGGCCGGTGAGGAGATACCCTTCGAGCCAGCCCTGACAGGTGTGTTCGGAGAGAATTTCCATCACGCGTCCGTCGGGCGCGAGATGGTCGTCATCCGCAACGCGCTCGGCCATCCACGCCCGGTCAGTGACTTCGAAAAGCGCGCCCAGGCGATTCGAGGCGGTCTCGTCGGGCCCGACGACACGGAAATTGCGCGCATCGAGATTGAGTTTCATCACGTCGCGCAGAAACACGCCCATCACGCGCGTGGCCTCGGCCATTACGGCGCCTGGTTCAGGCACGGCGACGGCGTAGCCGCGAAAGTCGGGCAGATATAAATCTTTGAGCAGCAAGCCTCCATTGGCGTGCGGATTGGCGCCCATTCGCCGATTGCCCGTGGGCGCCAGCGCCGCTAACTCCCGTTTCAACGCGCCGTTGTCATCGAAGAGTTCCTCGGGCCGGTAGCTCTTCATCCACTGTTCAAGCAGATTCCGATGTTCCGGCTTGGTCAGTTCGCCGAACGGCACCTGGTGCGAGCGCCAAGAGCCCTCGGTTTTCTTCCCGTCCACCTCTTTCGGTCCGGTCCAGCCCTTGGGAGTCTTGAGGACGATCATCGGCCAGCGTGGGCGCTCGTTCATTGCGCCCGGCGCGCGCGCCGCGCGCTGGATCGAACGGATCTCGGCGATCGCGGTATCGAGCGTGGCCGCCATCGCCTGATGCATGGCCTGGGGTTCATCGCCCGCGACGAAGCGGAGCTTGTAGCCGTAGCCGATGAACAGACTCACGAGCTCTTTGTCCGAGATGCGCCCGAGCACCGTTGGATTGGCAATTTTGTAACCGTTGAGATGGAGAATCGGCAGCACCGCGCCATCCGCAGCCGGATTGAGGAACTTGTTCGAATGCCACGCCGCCGCGAGCGGTCCGGTCTCGGCCTCGCCGTCGCCGACCACGCAGGCGACGATGAGATCGGGATTGTCGAAGGCGGCGCCGTACGCGTGCGAAAGCGCGTAGCCGAGCTCGCCGCCTTCGTGAATCGAACCCGGCGTTTCCGGTGCGGTGTGGCTGGGCACGCCGCCCGGAAACGAGAACTGCCGGAACAGCCGCTTCATGCCTTCTTCGCTTTGCGGCACGTTCGGATAAAGCTCGCTGTAACTACCCTCGAGCCAGGTATTGGCAACAAGTCCCGGTCCGCCATGACCGGGCCCGGTCACGTAAATGACATTCAGGTTCTGCGCCTTGATGACGCGGTTGAGATGGACGTAAATAAAGTTGAGTCCCGGCGTCGTACCCCAATGCCCGAGCAGGCGCGGCTTGATGTGCTCCGGCTTTAGCGGCTCTTTCAACAACGGGTTGTCGAGCAGGTAAATCTGCCCGACCGAGAGATAGTTCGCCGCTCGCCAATACGCGTCTATTTGCCGCAGTTCCTCGGGGGAAAGCTCACTGGCTCCGGCCGCGCGTTGTATCGCCGGTTCGTTCATAAAGCATTCTCCTTCCAACTTGCCGTCATTTGTTCGGCACTGTAGTGGTCGCTACACCCCCGTGCCTTGGCTTTGATCGTCTTTAAGTCGGTCACGGTCTTATCTCCGACTGTTTCGCAAGCCGGCCGTTGTCGAGATTGGACGCATCGTATGCAAATACGATCCGCGGGTCCGGCCGGATCAGCCGCTCATCTTTGTCTGCGTAGTGAAGCCGGCTGAGCAGATCCTTGATGATATTTAGCCGCGCCCGGCGTTTGTCATTGGCGCGCACCAGCGTCCACGGCGCCATGGGATTGTGCGTGCGCGCCAGCATCTCGTTGCGGACCGCGCTGTATTGCTTCCAGTACTTTATTGCCTGGTCGTCGATGGGACTGACTTTCCATTGCTTGAGGGGGTCCGTTTTCCGGTCCTCGAGACGTTTCTTCTGCTCGGCTTTGGTGATGTCGAGGTAGTACTTGAGGAGCTTGATGCCCGAGCGGGCCAGCATGTTTTCGAAGTTCGACACCGAGCTCATGAATTCCGCATACTCAGCCTCGGTACAGAAGCCCATCACCCGCTCGACGCCGGCGCGGTTATACCAACTGCGATTGAAGAGCACGAGTTCCTGGGCCGCCGGCAGATACGGAGCGTAACGCTGGAAGTACCACGATGTGCGGTCCCGGTCCGAGGGCTTGCCGAGCAGCGTTTTGCCGGTTCCCGGCGCACCGACCAGCAGTACGCCCTTTGGAATCTTGCCGCCGAGGCGGCGGTAGCGACCGGGCGTCTTGAGGAACTCGACCACTTCCATCAATTCGGCCTTCGCCTCGTCGATGCCCGCTACATCGGAAAACGTGACGCCGGTCTGCTTTTCCATGTAAACCTTCGCCTTGCTCTTGCCGATCTCCATCATGCCGCCGCCGACGCCCATGCGCTTCATGATGAATCCCCACAGGGCGACGAAAATCACGGCCGGCACTATCCAGGAGAGAATGGTGGCGAGCCACTTGTTCTCGAGTTGGCCGGAAAAACGTACTTTGGCGGCTTCGAGGTCCTGAATCAGCGAGGGATCGTTGACGCGCACCGTGGCGAAGACGTGCGGGCCCGGGTCCTTGCCGGAGCGCTGCGATTCGGATGCTTTCTCGCGGGGCAACGCGCCGCTCAGTCCGTCCGGCGTCAGCTTGCCCGTGACGGTTGCATCGTTCAGCGTTACCTCGATGACATTGCCCGCCTTCAACGCCGCTTTGAACTCGCTGTAGGCAAGCGTTTCCACGTGCTGTTGGACAAAGAAATTCTGGAAGACGATCAGCATCAGGAAAACGCCGATGAAGTACCAAATCGAAAACTGCTGTTTACGTTCCATGATGTATCCCGTTCAAGTTATCGATTCAGAGCAGCGTCGAATATTAGTGGCGATGCACCGAGCTATCTGCTTGAGAGCGGCCCCAAGGATGGTCGTAGAGGTCACGCCGGGTGAGGGGGACGGCGGCTACGCCTTTTCGTTTTATGGATGCGAGGATCTGATAAACGCCGGTCCCGCCACTCTCGAATTCCAGGGCACAGGCCGTCATGTAGAGGCGCCACACGCGATACATCGCTTCGCTCACGTGCCGCAACGCTTGCTGTCTGCGTTCTTCAAGCCGGCTGACCCAATGCCGCAAGGTGAGGGCGTAGTGCGGCCGCAACGCCTCGACATCCAATATCTCGAATCGGGACCGCTCCATCGCAC
>MERI01000172.1 GCA_001772005.1 Betaproteobacteria bacterium RIFCSPLOWO2_12_FULL_62_58
GTCGACTCGCTGACAACCCCATGGTGTGGATGCTGCAAGTCAACGGTTTGATGGTCGACATTCGCCGAGCTCCAATTGAATTGCAGCAACTGGCCCTTGAGAAAGGTCTGATTCCCTTTATCCCCGCCCTGCAGCCTGAAAAGACTCAATGAGCCGAATCTCGCACAAGGCCCTGGCTCAACCGACAAATACGTCATGATGGCTGCTGCGAATTTCGTGAACTGTATTGCATTCGTCCCCATGAATGCACCGAAATCCGCGCTTTGCCGACGGCAGACAGGGTAATCGACATGCAACAGGTCCATTGCGAGGAGTGTGGCGAGATCACGGCCAGCTACGATATTGTCAGCTGCGGTTCCATGGATCGGGGATATCGACAGCTTTGCGGCCGATGCTTCAACGCGGAGATGGCTAAGCTGAGCGGTCTGGAAGATTTTGAAAACTTCCGGCTCGAGCCCATTGGAATAACCGACTGCGCCGGTGAAACACACCAATTCTATTTCCGGACACGCCTGTTTGGAAGCGGTGTCGCTCTGGATGCCTTTGAGCTTCGAGAAGGAAACCCGGCTGGCTACAAGTTCCAAATTCACGGCGATCCCGAAGATGATTTATTCGCCCTGCTGGGCCGGTTGATCCAGAAAATACACCGAACGCTTTCCATCAAGCACCTTGAGGACGATGGGATGGGACTTCATATCGCTGATGATACGGTGCGAGGGCGAATCGAATGGGATGATGCCCAAGACGGTCGCGTGCCACTCATCGTTGTCGATGGCCAGGAAATCTCCTGGGAAGATTTCGGCCGCATGTTGATGACCTATGAGGGCTGGCAGTTCAAGTTGGAGATTCGTGATCCCAGCGATGAAGTGTGAACTCGCCAGATTATGGGATAGGCAATGCCGGTTGGCCCTACCGCCTGCGCAACCTCGGGGTTGCCGAACAGCTCGACGATGGCGCGTGTGAGGACGAGATCCTGCTCCACCTGGGCGTCGGTAGGCCAGGGCGCCATTGCGCGCCAGGCCGTGACATGGGCGCGTGGGATCAACGATCGGTCTCTACGGTCACGTTTGGGATGACGCGCCACCTTGGGTCGGGTGACGCTTGGCCCACGTCGTGCCGTGCGCGTGCCCTGGCGCGAGGAGTACGGGCCGGTGCCGTCGGATCTCAAGCCAAAGAGTTCGACCGTTTCACTTTACGCTCCGTGCGTCTATGGGGGGCGATGTCCCCTATATCGATACGTACCGTCAAGTCGTGCGCTGTTTCGACGACGCGAACGTAGTGCGCGTCGCGGGCAAAATCGATCCCGTGTCCGATATTGAAACAATCGACACCGAACTCGCGCTGGCCGATCTCGCGACCGTCGAGCGTCAACTCGCGCGGTATGGCAAAGCTGCGCGCGCTGGCGGCGACAAGGAAGCGCAGCGCCTGGTCACCGCGCTGGAAAAATGCGAGGCCGTGCTGAACGAGGCGCGGCCGGTGCGCGCGCTCGAGCTCGACGAGGCGGGCAAAGCGGTTCTGAGGCCGCAATGCCTGCTCACTGCGAAGCCGGCGATGTACGTCGCCAACGTGAAAGAGGGCGGCTTCGAAGGCAATCTCTATCTCGAAGCGGTGACGCGACACGCCGCGCAGGAAGGCGCGCCGGTGGTGGCGATCTGCGCCATGCTCGAAGCCGAGATTGCCGACATGAGCGACGAGGAGAAAAAAGTGTTTCTCGCCGACATGGGAATGGAAGAACCGGGACTCGACCGCGTGATCCATGCCGGCTATGCGCTGCTCGGGCTGCAGACCTTCTTTACTGCGGGTCCGAAGGAAGTCCGCGCCTGGACGATTCATAAAGGCGACACCGCACCGCAGGCCGCCGCGGTCATCCACACCGATTTCGAAAGAGGCTTCATCCGCGCCGAAGTGATCGCCTGCGACGATTACGTCGCCTGCAAGGGCGAGCAGGGCGCCAAGGAAGCCGGCAAGATGCGGCTCGAAGGCAGGGACTACATCGTCAGGGATGGCGACGTGATCTTTTTCCGGTTTAACGTTTGAGCCTCGATGGCGCGTGGCTATGTCCGATGGCGCTAAGACGTGGTTTTATCAGGAGTTCTGCAGAAGCACACAATTGATTGCCCTGATTTCGAGTTTGCCCGATTCACGCATGTGACAAACCTGGCGGCACGAGGGCATAATCAACGGACTGCACCACGATCGAGCTTTAGGAACAAGGACATCGCATGAAAACTGTCCGCGACGCATGCCAGCTCCAGGAGAACGCGCTTTCGATCAAGCTTAGTGACCAGGTCGAGCAGCTCGACGAGTTGATCAACGTCAAGGGCGACGGGGCAGCCTTTTTCGAAAAAACGCACGTCACTCAGGGCATGCGGGATCTCATCAGCGAGGGCATCGCGCGTCTCGCTGGTGCATCGAGCCAGGCTGTTTTCCACTTAAAGCAGGCAATGGGCGGCGGGAAAACGCACCTGCTGATCGGATTCGGTCTGCTCGCCAAACACGAATCGCTTCGCCGGCGGCACTGTGGCGATATGCTGCATGCCACAGCTTTTGATGCAGCCGATACTGTCGCCTTCAACGGCCGCAACAACCCGGACCACTTCTTCTGGGGCGAAATTGCGAATCAGCTTGGAAAGGGCGATCAATTCAAGGCGTTCTGGACCGGCGGCCCGAAAGCGCCCGATGAGAAAGACTGGCTCAAGCTCTTCGATGGGGCGGCACCTATACTCATCCTGCTCGATGAGATGCCGCCGTACTTCCATTATCTCGATACGCAGAAGGTGGGCAACGGCACCGTCGCGGACATCGCGACACGCGCCTTCGCCAACCTGTTGACCGCTGCCGGCAAGAAGAAAAACGTCTGCGTCGTCATCTCCGACCTTGCCGCCGCCTACGACACGGGCGGCAGGCTCATCAATCGCGCGCTCAACGACGCGCGCGCCGAAGTCGGTCGGCAGGAGCGAAACATCACACCGGTCGATCTCGCCGCCAACGAGATATACGACATCCTGCGCAAGCGACTGTTCAGGTCGCTTCCCGACAAGGCCGAGATCGAGGACATCGCCGAATCCTTCGGCAGGAAACTTGAAGAGGCGGCCAAATCGAAGACTGCCAACCGTGGCGCGGAGGCGATAGCGGACGAAATCGCTGCCACCTACCCGTTTCACCCGCGGCTCAAGAACGTCATTGCCCTCTTCAAGGAAAACGAGCAGTTCAAGCAGACCCGCGGCTTGATCGAGCTGGTGTCCCGTTTGCTCAAGTCGGTCTGGGAGCGGCAGGCCAATGATGTTTTTCTCATCGGCCCGCAGCACTTTGCCCTCTCGATCCCGGACGTTCGCGACAAGCTCACCGAAATCTCCGGCATGCGCGACGTGATCGCGAAGGATCTGTGGGACGCGCAGGCGTCGGCGCATGCGCAGATCATCGATCTTCAGACGGGCAAGGAGGCCGCCACGCAGGTGGGCTCGCTGCTTCTGACGGCCAGCCTTTCGACCGCCGTCAACGCAGTAAAGGGCCTTACGCGGGAGGAAATGGTCGAATGCCTGGTCTCACCCTTGCGCGAGCCGTCCGAGTTTCTCGCGGCATTCGAGGAACTGGAGAAGGCCGCGTGGTACCTGCATCACACTCCGGAGTACCGTTACTACTTCGACCGGCAGGAGAACCTCACCAAACTCCTGCAGAGCCTCGCCAAGGATGCGCCCGAAAATCAGGTGGACGATCTCATCCGGCACCGCCTGCGCGAAATGTTCAAGCCTGCGCGCAAAACGGGTTACGACGATGTTCTGCCACTGCCCCGGCTGGAGGATGTCGCCGACCGCGTGCGCCGGGGCCGGGTACTTCTCATCGTCAGCCCGGACTCGAAGATTCCGCCGGAGGAAGTCCAGAAATTCTTCGATGGCCTGAGCCAGAAAAACAACCTGTGCGTCCTCACCGGTGACAAAACTGCGATGGGCAGCGTGGAGAAGGCGGCGCGGCAACTGTTCGCGGCGCAGAGGGCCGACGGGCGCATTCCCACAGGCCACCCGCAGCGCGACGACCTGGAGCGTAAGCAGCAGGGCTACGAGCAGGATTTCAACACGACCATACTCAGCTTGTTTGACAAAGTATTGTTCCCGATCCAGCGCGCGGGCAGGCCGCCACAACTCGCTTCGAAGCCGCTCGACATGACCCGCGACGCCACCAAGCCTTTCAACGGCGAGGAGCAGATCGAAAAGACGCTCGTTTCGAATCCGCTCAAGCTCTATCTCGATGTCGAAAACGAGTTCGACGCCATTCGCGACAAAGCGCAGGATCTGCTGTGGCCGGAGAACCAGGATGATGCGCGCTGGTCGGATGTCGCCGACCGTTATGCCGAACAGGCCGGCATGCCCTGGCTGCCGCCCAAGGGGCTGGATAATCTCAAGTCCGCCGCGTGCAACCGCGGGTTGTGGGAAGACCTCGGCAATGGCTACGTCACGAAGAGACCGAAAAAGAAACGGACCTCCGTTCAGGTCATCGAGGAGTCCGATCCGGACGACAAAGGCGCGGTCCGGCTGAGGATCAATCCGCAGAATGCCGGCCCGGCGCCCCGCGTCCATTACGCCGAAGACGCTGCCGTCGACGAGTCCAGCCCGCAACTCAAGGACCAAATCTATTCCACCGCTGCATTGCGGGTGAATTTCCTGGCTATGGACCCGTCCGGTCAGTACGAGACGGGCGATCCGGTGAGCTGGTCGAACAAGCTGGTGCTTCGCAACCAGCTCTCGGAAAAAAATGGCAAGCGCAGCGTAGAGTTGTTCGTCGCGCCCAGCGGGAAGATTCGCTACACGCTCGACGGCAGCGAGCCGCGCGAGGGCGTGGCGTACGAGAGAGGGTTTGAGATCGGCGACGGTGAAGTCCTGATCCGCGCCTTCGCCGAGGTGAGCGGCCTGGAAACCAAGACCGATTTTCGCTTTCCGGCCAAGGGCAAGAAGGGTGTCCAGATCGACGACGTGAAACCCGGCCGTCTCGTCTCCCGCGCCGGCCGCAAGCTCGATTCCCGCGGCAAGACTTTCGAAGGCCTCAAACAGGCGGGCGAGAAATCCGCGACCTTCGAGGGTATCGCACTCACCGTTGGCCAAGGCACTCAGATGATCGGCATCAACGTGGGTGAGATCAAGGTTGACGCCGCCTTCATCGAGGCACTGCTCGTCAAGGTGCTGGAAAAGTTCACGCCCGATACGCTCGTCACGATGACCTTCCGCAAGGCTCACTTTGCATCCGGACACGACCTCAAGGACTTCGCAGCGAAGCTCGGTATCGAGTTGCAGCAAGGGGACGTCGAGCAATGAGTGACAAGCCGCGCACCATCGACTTCGGTGCCCCCGACAAGTTTGGTGCACATCTTTTCCGCATCGAAATTCCCGCGAGCCGCAACGAGTCGATCGTGATCGTAGAGGACTACGGCTACCGCGGTCAGGAGGGTGGCATTCCGCGCGAGGAAGACCGTGTCATCCTCAAGCGTTACGTCTGGTCCGCGATCGCCGACATCGCGCGCCGCGAATTCAACGACCGGCTTAAGGCCGCCAACGTCCTCACCGGCCGCTGGCACACCGGCGCGAACCTCATCGATCGACTGCTTGGCAAGGAACTTTGCGTCCTCGCCTGGGCTGCCGAAACCGCGAGCGAAGAGCAACTGCCCGTCATTTGCAGCAAATGGGCGGCATTGCGACCCGAGGAGCGCTGGTGGCTTTTTGCGATGACCGTCGCCGAAGCCGGGCTGCCGGAGGATACGCAACGGGGTTGGCGGCGGGCGTTGTTTCTCGCTCTCTCCGACGGCGAGAAACCCGCCGCCGGGCGTAAGCGCCGCCGCCCAGTGGAGCAGGACCTGTTCAAACTGCCGCTGTTCGAGGAATCTGAATGAGCGGCGCGGTTACGCCGTATTCCTTGAAGGATGCACCGGCACTCATCGAGCGGCTGCTGCCGGTGCAGAAGCTTTCCGCCGAAGCCTACAAGGAGCAGATGGCAGGCAGCGGCAAGACACTCACCGCGCTCGGCAACTACTGGAAGGGACGCAAGCCGCTCATCCTCGCTAAGGCTTGTGTACTGGGCAGCCTTTTACCTGCTACGGACGATGCTAGGCGGGACCTGGAGGTTTTTGAGAATCTCATGGGCATGGACGACGAGTCCTTCGTCGCGCGCTGGAAGCGCCGGCCCAAGCCGAAACAGATTCTCGCCACGCTCTCCATTCCTAGCATCGTCGACTACTTCACCGTGGAGCCGGCCGGCGTACTGCCGGTCTCCGCGCCGGTGGAATGGTCGAAGCCTGAATACGAATTGGTAAAGGTCGCCTGGCGGGCGGACCTCACCGAGTTGGAGCGCCGCCGGCTGGAGGCGCAGATGCTCCCGAAAGCGCCCTACCGCGAGCGAGTGGACCAGGCGCAGCGCCCAGAGGAGGTCATGGATACCGTCCACGACCATATCTGGGAAGCGGTCAACGTCCATCTGGGCACGAGCGCCCAATCATTTCCGGAACTGGTCGAGCAGCTCGGCATCATGCGTTTCGGTCACCGCCCGCGCGTAGCTGACACCTTCTGCGGTTCGGGCCAGATCCCATTTGAAGCGGCGCGACTAGGCTGTGATGTGTATGCCTCCGACCTTAACCCGGTGGCGTGCATGCTCACCTGGGGCGCCTTCAACATTGTTGGAGGCTCCGCGGAGAGCCGAGAGAGGCTGGCGGAGGATCAGCAGCGACTGGTGAGACTGGTAAATGAGGAGATCGACCGGCTAGGCGTCGAGACGGACGGCCACGGTTGGCGGGCCAAAGCTTTCCTGTACTGCGTGGAAGCGCGGTGCCCACAGACGGGCTGGATGGTTCCGTTACTGGCTACGCGAGTGGTGAGCAATGGTTATCGTGTGGTGGCGGAACTAATTCCGGACTCGGAGAACCGCCGGTACGCCATTCAAATCCGCACCGGGGTCAGCGAGATAGAAATGGATGCTGCTCAAGTAGGCACCGTTGGCCGTGATGGCAAATACGGCGAGGCGTACTTGATTCACCAAGTCGATGGCGTGGATTACAGGACGAAAATCTCAACGCTAAGGGGTGATTATCAGAAGAGCGACAGGACCGTCGGTAACCGCTTGCGGCTTTGGGAGAAGCTTGACTTCATGCCTCGACTTGGCGACCTATTGCAAGAGCGCGTTTATTGCATCCAGTGGATGCGCACAAGAGCGCGGGGCAAGCGAGAGGAGTACGAGTTCCGGTCCGTGACCGACGATGACCTGCGCCGGGAACGTGTCGTCCAGGATCACATCGCGCATCACCTGGCGGACTGGCAAACAAAGGGTTGGGTGCCGGACATGCGGATCGAGATTGGCGGGCCACCGCGATACCAAGGGCTTGACTTGATCCGAGCGCGCGGTTGGACGCACTGGCACCACCTGTTCAACCCACGGCAGTTGTTGGTGGCTGCGATATTGCGAAAGCACATTGACGCTCCTTTAGCTTTTTCTTTCAGCCAGTCGCTAAACGTCAACGCTCGATTGAGCAGATGGAACAGCAACCCGGGGCCTGGACGATCCGGAAAGACACAAGGAGTATTCGACAATCAAGCGTTGAACACACTTTACAACTTCGCGTGCAGGTCAGTTGCGTGGACTACTGAGGCATTTGTGATCGAAGCTAAGAGTTTTCCCATTGCCGCAGGTGTTCAAACTGCCGTAGAGAACAACGCGGCCAACATTCTCGCGGGGACTAATGACATTTACGTCACCGATCCCCCATACGGCGACGCAGTGAAGTACGAGGAGATTCTCGACTTCTTTATCGCATGGATGCGCAAGAACCCGCCGCCGGAGTTTGCCGAGTGGGTGTGGGATAGCCGCCGCTCGCTCGCCATCAAGGGCGAGGACGAAGACTTCCGCCGCAACATGGTGGCCGCCTACAAACGCATGACCGAGTGCATGCCAGACAACGGCATCCAGGTCATCATGTTCACCCACCAGTCCGGCTCAATCTGGGCAGACATGGCGAACATCGTCTGGGCCTCCGGCCTTCAGGTCACCGCCGCCTGGTATGTCGTCACCGAGACGGATAGCCCATTGCGCGAAGGTAGCTACGTCAAAGGGACCGTGCTGCTTGTCCTGCGCAAGCGCCAAGGCATACACAGGACTACTCGCGACGACCTTGCCTGGGAGATCCAGGAAGAAGTGGAAGCTCAGGTGCTGGCACTGGCCGGCCTCAACCAGGAGGCAAAGGGTTTCTACCGTGACGAGAACGTTTTCGAGGACGCAGACATTCAGATGGCGGGCTACGCGGCGGCACTGCGCGTGCTCACCCGCTACGCCACGATCGACGGTCGCGACATGACAGTAGAGGCAATCCGCCCGCGCGTGAAAGGCGAAACCACCTTCGTAGACGGCCTCATCGCATTCGCCGTTAACACTGCCAACCAGTGCCTCGTACCCCAAGGCATCCCCAATGCTCATTGGAACAAGCTCAGCGGCGCGGAGCGTTTCTATCTCAAGATGCTTGACATGGAAGCCCGCGGCGCGAAGACACTCGACAACTACCAGAATTTCGCCAAGGCATTCAAGGTGCGGGACTTCCATGCACTAATGGGCGACCAGCGCGCTAACCACGCACGGCTCAAGAGCGCCATCGACTTCGTGCGCGCCGAAATGAGTGAAGGTTCAGAGCTGCACCAGTCGGTGCTGCGCGCGGTGCTCTACGCAGTGATGGAACTGGTGAAAAACCTGGACGGCGCCGAGGTTCTGGCGCATTTGACGCTTAACATTCCGAACTACTACGGCGACATGACTCAGCGCGAGTTGGCGATCGAGCTTTCCGATTATCTAGCGAAGCGGCTCAATACACTCCGCCCCGAAGAAGCAAGCGCTGCGCGCGTGCTGTGCGAGCTGGTGAAAAACCAGCGGCTGGGGTGAGCCGAAAGGCGTTCTACGTGTCCACCGCATCCATCTTTGTGAGCAGCGTGCAAAAGGAATTGGCTGGGGAACGCCGGGCGGTAAAGGCGTTCATCGAGGGCGATCCGCTTTTGCGCCGGTATTTCACCGTCTTCCTGTTCGAGGACTTACCGGCCCGTGACCGCCGCGCCGACGAAGTGTATCTGGACCAGGTGGACCGCTGCGCGATCTACGTCGGGTTGTTCGGCGACGCATACGGGTTGGAAGATGCAATGGGCATGTCGCCGACGGAGCGGGAGTTCGATTGCGCCACGCGGCGCGGCAAGCCGCGGCTCATCTTCGTGAAGGGCGCCGACGATAAGGCACGCCATCCGAAGATGCGAGCCCTTGTCTGCAGGGCCGGCGCACAACTCATCCGGCGGCGCTTTACGACGCTTGCCGAACTCACGAAGGCACTCTACGCGAGCCTTGTAGATTATCTGGAGGAACGTGGCGTCATCCAGAACCGCCCCTTCGACGAACGACCCTGTGGCGATGCGGCGCTGGACGACATCGACGCGACCGCGGTAGCCGACTTCGTGCGACGCGCCCGCTTCGAACGGCAGTTTCCCTTGCCCGAGGGCACGCCGATGGCGGATATGCTCGCCCATCTCAGCCTGATTCGCGATGCGCACCCGACCAACGCCGCCGTGCTTCTGTTCAGCCGTGACCCTCAGCGATTCATCCCCTGCGCCGAGGTCCGCTGCATGCACTTCCACGGCACCGAGGTCCAGCGACCGGCGCCTTTTTACCGCATCTTCAAGGGCAGCCTGTTCGAGCAGGTGGATCGCGCGGAGAACTTCGTCCTCTCGGTTGTCAATCGCAGCGTTGGCACCCGCGGCGAGAGCAGCCGGGCGCCCTCCACATTCGAGATGCCACCCGCTGTGGTCCGCGAGGCGATCGTCAACGCCGTCGCGCACCGCGACTACGCCTCGGCAGCGGCCGTGCAGATCTCCGTCTTCGACGACCGGGTAGAAGTATCGAATCCCGGGGAACTGCCGGCGCCCCTGACGCCCGAGCGACTGCGCGAGCCGCACAGTTCGATTGCCCGCAACGCCCGCATCTGTGACGCTCTTTTTCTCACCCGCTACATCGAGAAGTACGGCACGGGCACGCTCATGATGATCCGCGACAGCCTGGCCCATGGGCTTCCCGAGCCGGACTTCCGGCAGCGAGGCGGCGAATTCGTTACCACCCTCGGCCGCGATTGGCTGACCAGGGATGTATTGGCCAGCTTGCCGCTCAATGAACGACAGCGCAGTGCCATCGCTCACGTCAGGACTGCCGGGCGCATTACTAACGCCGACTACCGGAGGATGCTTGGATGTTCCCGGCGCACCGCGCTCCGCGAACTGGCTGTCCTCGTGCAGGCCGGTGTACTTCTTGCCCAGGGGAGCGGCCGCGGGGCACATTACGCCCTGGTCACGAAACGCGCCAGCAATGCGCCAAATGCGCCATCGGGCAAGACCGCGGCTCCACCTGAAAAACGCGCCAGAAACGCGCCAAACAGGACGTCCTCCAGTCCACGACCGGCAACGACCAAAGGAGACCTAAAGAGAACGAAGGGGGCCAAGGCCGTCAAATTCGACCGGCAGAAAAGGGGGCGCGAAGGGGCCAAAGGGGTCATGAAGAAGAAGCGGCTTACAAACCGCTCAACAGGCTCGCCATGAGCGCGATCCGCCGCTTTTCCTCCCGCCGCCAGCGACTGGACCGTGCCTTTCTCGCCGAGAAGCTCACGGGTGCAAAATCCTATAAGCGTATCGCCGGCTACTTTCGCAGTTCGATCTTCGAACTGGTCGGCGAAGAAATCGCGGCGATTCCCAAGGTGCAGATTGTCTGCAACAGCGAACTGGATGCAGCGGATGTCGTTGTTTCCAGGCACGTCCGTGAAACCGCGTTGAAGGAGCGTTGGAACGAACCGGCGGCGGAGGTCGAAGCTCTGCTGCACCGGGATCGCTACCGCAGGCTCCATGCGCTGCTCGCGAGTGGCCGCGTCGAAATCCGGGTCGTGCCCAAGGACCGGGTATTCATCCACGGCAAGGCGGGCGTCATCGAGGCGGCGGATGGTTCGAGGACCTGCTTCCTCGGCTCGATCAACGAGACCAGAAGCGCGTTTGCCCAGAACTACGAGATTTTGTGGGAGGACTCCTCAACGGAGGGTGTTGCCTGGGTCGAGGAAGAGTTCGAGGCGCTCTGGAAGGATGCCTTCCCGCTGCCCGACGCGATTGTGGAGGAGATCAAGCGCATCGCGGATCGCGTGGAAATCCGATTCGAGGACGCGACGCCCGACGAACTCGCGGCGGCAGCCCTTGCCGAGAGCCCGATCTACCGTGGCGGGGAACAACTTCAGCCCTGGCAGCGTTCGTTCGTTACGATGTTCCTGCAGCATCGGGAGACGTACGGCAAGGCGCGAATGCTGCTCGCTGACGAGGTTGGCGTCGGCAAAACGCTCTCGCTCGGAGCGAGCGCGATGCTCGCAGCGCTGCTGGACGACGGGCCGGTGTTGATCCTGTGTCCGTCCACGCTTACGTTGCAATGGCAAGTGGAACTCGCGGACAAGCTCGGCATCCCGAGTGCCGTGTGGTCGTCGACGAAGAAAGTCTGGATCGATCCCAAGGGCCACATCATCAAGACACGCGGCGCCGAGGACATCGCGCGCTGCCCGTTCTGCATCGCCATCGTGTCCACGGGCTTGATCTTTCACGACTCCGAGGAACGCCAGCACCTGTTGGAACGCAAATTCGGGACGATTGTTCTTGACGAAGCTCACAAGGCGCGCCGCCGCGGCGCTCTCGGCGAGAAGAAGGACGAGCCAAACAATCTGCTCGATTTCATGCTGCGCGCCGGACATCGCACGAAAAATCTGCTGCTCGGCACGGCAACTCCTATACAAACCGAGGTCCACGAACTGTGGGACCTCATGCGCATTCTCAACGCGGGCGCGGATTTCGTTCTTGGACGGGAATTCTTCAACCGGTGGGCGGACTGGCAAAAGGCGCTCCCGCTGGTCAAGGGCGAAGACACGCCGGCTGACGATCGGGACGCGTGGGAGTGGTTGCGCAACCCGCTGCCCCCGGGGAACGAAGATGCATTGTTTGCCACGCTGCGGCTGCAAATGGGGCTGCCCGAACAGATTTTCTTCACGGATCGGGGCTTCGGTTCGCTCGCGTTTCTTGAGCAGCAGGCGGTCGGCCAAGCTCTCGCAGCAGGGTTTTTCAGGGAGCACAACCCTATCGTACGCTATACCGTCCTGCGTCGCCGGCAGACGCTCGAAGAGGCGGGGTTACTGGAGAGGGTTGCGGTTGCCGTCCACCCGAATCCCGAAAATTCCGCGACCGGGTATCCCGGGATCGGGTTCAGCGGCCTGGGATTGCTGACGAATCACCCCTTCGATCTCGCGTATCAGGCGGCCGAGGCGTTCACTGAAGCGCTGAAGCAACGCAGCAAGGCATCCGGGTTCATGAAGACGCTGCTCCTGCAACGCATCTGTTCCAGCTTTGCATCCGGGCGCGCCACTGCCGAAAAGATGCTGCGTCGGGAAGGCCCCGAGGATGAAGAAGAACCACAGCTCTTGCAGGATGTGCTCGGCGACTTGACGCCGGTCGAGGCCGGACACCTCAAGACCATCGTCGCCGAGCTATCGCGTCCCGAAGCGCGGGACCCCAAGCTCGCGGCCGTTCGCTACTTCCTCACCGAGCATCGCACCGAGGGCAAGACCTGGCTGGAGCACGGCTGCATCATCTTCAGCCAATACTACGACACGGTCTATTTCGTCGGCGCGGAGTTGGCGAAGATACTTCCGCGGGAGCCCATTGGCGTCTATGCGGGCGCCGGCAGGAGCGGAATGTTCCATGGAGAGAATTTCGCCTCCGTCGAGCGCGAGGAGATCAAGGCCGCCGTCAAGAAGCACGAGATTCGTCTCGTCGTGGCCACTGATGCAGCGTGTGAGGGGCTGAATCTCCAGACGCTCGGCACGTTGATCAACGTTGACTTGCCCTGGAATCCCTCACGGCTTGAGCAGCGGTTGGGACGCATCAAACGGTTCGGCCAGGCGCGCCGCACTGTGGACATGCTCAATCTCGTTTATCACGACACCCAGGACGAAAAGGTCTATCAGGTTCTCTCGCGCCGGATGAAGGATCGGTACGACATATTCGGCGGGCTGCCGGACACCATCGAGGACGAGTGGATCGAGACCATCGAAACGCTCGACGATATGATGGACACCTACATGCACCTGCGCCGGCAGGCCCGTGACGTCTTCGAGGTGCGTTACCAAGAAACTATCGACCCCGACCGGGATCGATGGGAACTGTGTTCTCGTGTGCTGGCGCGCAATGACGTGGTCGAGAAACTTTCAGAGGCGTGGTGACTCTCCCCGAAATCGACCTTGGTCGCTACACCATCAACCCCGCCGCCTCCTAGCCCTCAACCACCAGCGCGCCGCCGCAGAAGCTGCGTCCTCGCCTCCCAAATCGGGAAAGCGCGCCCGTAATTCTAAGAGCGACGTTTCCCACGATGATATGTTTGCATGATTACCGGAGAACTATGGCTGCCTGATCGCGATTTGTGCTTCCCGATACCCAGGCGATGGCGCGATTTAGCAGCCGCTTTGGGACGGTCCATGGGGCACAACCACGTGACACATTCTCTGGAAACCCGGCCCAGAAGGTGTCTCCAATGTCCTGCAGTCCCGAGAAATGCGGGCACGGCCTTGAGCGGGCGCCTTCCGCGAGACGAGACGGCGTCAGGGTTGAGGTATTGCCGTTGTACTCAAGGTACAGTGGCAACTCGCCGCGGTGCCACGGCGTTAGCAGCTGTATGAAAAGCCCGACCGCCGTCGAGGATAGTACGCCGTTCGGCCAGATCACCTGTGGCCGTGAGCCCGCAGCCCCATATCGACTGATCTCATCGGCCAGGATTTTGTCGGTCAGGAAGCCGATACACCTCATGCACGGCTGCCCGGGAAGTGATGTCACCACTTGGCCGCTGATTGCGTAATGGTCGCCCACCGATGTCACAATCATCCCCACGTCGATGTATGGCAGCAGGAATCGACGGCAATAGCGTTCGAGTTCCTCTCGGGCAAGGAAGCTGTCGACGCATCCAAACACAGCCGTGCAATCCCGTAACAGAAGATGGTGGTCCTGCCATTTTCCACCTACCGCCCGGACGATGGCCTTTGGATTGATACGAAGTATCAAATCGCGTATGACTTCAACCTTGGGAGTTTTGTCTTCTGCGTGCTTGGGTTCGCTGCCCACCATGCGATTGAGGTTGGGATCGTCAGTGTGGTCATCGTCCAGAAGAAGAAAACGACCCACGCCCACATGGGCAGTTTGTTGCGCTATATGTGACCCGCCGCCGCACACGCCCACAATCGCAACCTCTGAGGCCGTGTGAATTTGCTCACTGGCCTCACCGAGAAAGCTCTGGCGCGCGGCTCTACCGGATCCCGCCATGATTCACCTCACGCAACGGATGGGCCACTAACGTGAATTTTGAAATAGGCGCAGGAGCCCTACCTGCTTGATACCACACCAGTCCGAATGCTGAGTTCTGGCTGAGAACGATGGTGCCGTGCGGATGCTGCGGCCGCACCTTCCAGAAATCCGGCACGAATTTCGCACTCTCTTGTAAGTCCACATAGCTGAACCGTGGTTGGCCCTTGTGCTCATGGCGGTGGACGTGAAACATAGATACCGGTTGGTTATACGCATACTGAAGCGCCTTGCGGAACGCGGCACCACGCAGGAGGGCGCCGACGGTGGTGCTCGGTTCGTAGTCATCATCCGCAACGGGATGCAATGCATGGGCAACCAGGAGAAGCCCTCCGCCATGCAATGCAGCTGGGCGGGAGGGCAGGAACGCGACTCGTTCAAATGCATGCGGATGCGGACGCGACAAATCTGCATGTAATTCCTTGAAAAGCTTCGCTGGAATACGGAAGTGGATGTTCATCGATAGGCATCCAGGTGGGCGAGCAGCATCTGTGGAAGTGGAAGCGTCGCCTCGACCCCCTGCCAGGATGGCGAGTACCATGCTCGCGCAAAAAACATGAATCGGTTCCAGTTTTGCCCCCGTCCCGAGATGGTCTCCGACAGGAAAAGCCGCGTGAGGTATCCATGAATCTCCCGAGGGCAGAGGAGCGCGTCGCGTACATGGATTTCCCTGGCCACCGCCACCTTCAATTTCGGCAGATGAACGAACTCGTACCCGTTCTCAGTCAGAAGCTGTGGCTTGTGCGCGAATGGCTGCAGCGACGCCAGTGCTTCAGTCGTAATGGTCACGACGCGCCGCCACGGCGAACGTGGCTGACAAACACGTCGCCATCCTTCACATTGACATGGTCGTTGTCGTCAAGCGGCTTAAACTCTCCATTCTCGACTTGATCAAGTTCGAGGTCGGCCGAAATGCCCAAGGCGTCCTTAAGCTCCGATACAAGGTAACGCCCTTGCCGGATTTGCTTGGGTTGCCCGTCAATCGTGACGGTGATGGTGTGGCCATGCCCTTGGTCTTGCCTCTGTCCGCTCTTTTCAGCAAGTTCAGTCATCTCAATATCTCCATATCCAGTAGCCCAGCGTCGCACCGTGCGGCGCCGTCATGTCAGCAAGACTGCCATTTTTATCCGGGAATGTCAATATTACAAACTACATGATGATACTCGGACAGCCGTGCAAACATGTTTATAATATTGACAATTTGTCGCGTGTTGGTCAAACTACGTTCGTGAAGCGCTTTTACGTCGAGTTCGGACGCAGCGTCCGTCGCCAGAGGGAGCGGGACGATTTAGGACTTAGTCAGGAAGCGCTCGCCAAGCGCGTGGGTCTGAGCCGGACATCCATTACGAACATCGAAAAGGGCCGTCAGCAAATTCCGCTGCACGCGCTTTACACGTTTGCCGACGCACTCGGCGTTGACCCCACTTCGTTGCTACCCGATAAGAAAAGCCTTACCGCAGAAAGGAAACGGGTAACGATTGACTTGAATGAGCTGCCGGAAGATCTCGCCGAGTTTGTCGACCGGATTGCTTCTAAGGAGTCCTGATTACCTATGTCCGCCCCCAAAAATCCCGAAGCCGAGGCAACCGCATTGTTGTCCAGACTCAAGCTCGACAAGAACTTGCCTATTCGCGTCGAGTCTGTCGCGAAGGCGTTAGGCGTCGATATTAAGTACGAACCATTCGATGAAGACCTGTCAGGGGTACTTGTAAAGGAACCTGCGCGAACGGTAATCGGAGTCAACTCGTCCCATGCAATTACTCGACAGCGCTTCACCATCGCGCATGAGCTTGGACATCTTGTCCTTGGCCACAATGGAGATTTATTTATCGATAAGACGCTGCGTAGCCAAGCAGTGGTAGTTCGTCGGGATGGCAAGTCTTCCTTAGGTATGGACGCTGACGAAATTCAGGCAAACGGATTTGCTGCGGAACTGCTCATGCCCAAACAGGTGATTGCTCAAAAGGTCGCGAAGACCTTAGAGAAGAAGTCAAAGCTTACCCCGGACAAGCTTGTGCAAGAGCTCGCCGCTACCTTCCGGGTGAGCCAGCAGGCAATGGAGTATCGCCTCACCAATCTCGGGTATTTGATACCGAGTTAGCGCCTGTTGCAGGCAATCGCGCTGGGCAGCCATCTTGGCCGTATTCTGCCGAAGGGGCCTCCCAGCTTAAGCCATATTGCTCGTGATTGATATTGCGCGAAGAAAGCATTTGGGATTAGTATGCCGCCGGAATCGCCACGATAGTGCCCGCCCGTCTGTTGGGAGTACCGCCCACGGGGAGAATGATGCGGAAGGGTAGAAAGCGGCAGCGTCGACAGCAGCCGGCTCAGTCAGCGCTGAGCCCATTGGTTGCTGCACCCAATCCCCTCGTTCCCGCAGAGTTTCCAGAGCTCGTCTTCGGGCTTGTCGGGCCGGCCGGCGCCGATCGCAGCATGGTCATCGAAATCCTTACGAAGGAACTCTCGGCTCTCAACTACAGGACGCATGTCGTACGCCTGAGCAAGATGATTGAGAAGTTTTTCGGCAGATCATATGACAGCATTGGCGAAGATGAGCGCATTGGTAAACTAATGGACGATGGAACGAAGATCCGCGAAACAACACAGCGAGGCGATGCCGTTGTTCTATTGGCAATTGCAGAAATAAGACGTGTCAGGGAGCAGGAATTCAAGAATAAGCCCGAGAAGATCGGCTATATTCTTGACTCATTGAAACATCCAGGCGAGATCGCAACGCTTCGCAATGTCTACGGCCAAGGATTCCAGGCGGTCTCGATCTACTCTCCGCGCGACATCCGCGTGAATGCGCTCGCAAAGCGCATTGCTCAGTCTCGGCATGTAAGAGCAGATGGCGCTCGTGCAAAAGCCGAGAGCCTGATCGAACGAGATGAGGAAGAAGAGGGGAAGAAACTCGGGCAGGATGTGAAAGAGGCGTTTCCCGAAGCCGATTTTTTTGTAGATGGCCGGACACGAAAAAAAATGGAAGAAACGAAGCGCTTTGTAGAGTTGATCTTCAGCCATCCGTTTCACACGCCAACCGTAGACGAATATGGCATGTACCATGCGCGTTCTGCTGCGCTACGCTCTGCCGATCTCGGCCGGCAAGTCGGCGCCGTAATCGCCACAAAGGATGGCGACATTATTGCTGTCGGATGCAATGAGGTGCCGAAGGCGGGCGGAGGGCTATACTGGCCAGGAGGTGACGAGGACCACAGAGATTTTCAGCGCGGCAACGACGCCAGCGTGGAACAAAGAGAACAAATCCTAGCCGAACTGTTGAACCGTTTTAGGGATTCAGGGTGGCTAGCCGAGAGGTTCCGTAGGAAATCCATCAAAGATCTTGTGCAGTTGCTCCTTTACGGCGCGGAATCCAAGGTCATTGCAAAAACACAGATACTCGACCTTCTGGAATATGGCCGCAGCGTGCATGCAGAAATGGCTGCGCTGATGGATGCAGCTAGAAGAGGGGTACCCGTACGGGACGCAACGATGTATTGCACGACATTCCCCTGTCATATGTGCACACGGCACATTATCGCTGCGGGTATCGATCGAATCGTGTACATCGAGCCGTATCCGAAAAGTAGAGCGCGCGAGCTTTATGGCGACTCGATTTGTGTGGATCAGTCAGCCCCCGTCAAAGGCAAGGTGAATTTTGATCCGTTCGTAGGCGTGGCTCCGCGTCAGTATCTGCGGCTGTTTGAGTTTGGCGTCACCAGGAAAGATGAGCGGGGAAAAGCTATCGACTGGAAGAAGCGCGGTCCTAAGCCGCGGATCAGCCGATTTAGGAACACATATCAAGATATAGAAACCACAATCGTTTCGGACGTTATTCCGGTAATGATGAAGCAACTCGGGGTTAATGAGAATTCATTTCCAACACACAGCAAGCAAGGAGGCTAACTATGGCGAAAGAGAAGGGATTTCAAGAGCAGGTTCGTGATGCTCAGCGCGAGACAAACGGCTGGTCGGTATCACGAAAGGAGGCAGTCCAGCTAGAAGGGCGCGCGAACTATCATCGTGTCGTAAAAGACACCTCTGATTCTCCGACCAAAACGAGAGATCGAGTTCCAGGCAGCAACAAGCGATAATGGATTTTGAACCGGACGCAGACAAAGGGTTGGCTAACCAGAGACTTTTTTCGGGATAGAATGGCCGCATGCTAAGCGGCAGCTCGCGGGTTAAGATCCCGCCAACTACTGAACCCCCACCATCGTGTGGGGGTTTGCTTTTGTGCTGTTACATTTAAAACTGAGATACTACCTGCGACAACAAGTCGGGCGTCACGAACATTCATTGTTCTAACGACACGGTCTGGACGATGGTTTCAAATTCCGCCAGCACCTCCGGCTGTCGCTGTTTGAGATAGCGTACGACTTGCTTGTTATCCAGTAGTTTGGCGAGGTAGCCGCGGGTGTTAACGGGGTTGTAGAAGCGCGTCATTTTGAGCGCGTGATTTTGGGGGTGAGCGCGGATTGTCGAACGGACGAGCGTAGGCCACGCGA
>MERI01000173.1 GCA_001772005.1 Betaproteobacteria bacterium RIFCSPLOWO2_12_FULL_62_58
CGACCGGCAAGCCCAAGGGCGTGGTCTATACGCACCGCTCGATCGTGCTGCATTCGCTCGCCACGGCGACGGTCGATTACATGGGTGTCGGTCACGGCGACGCGGTGTGCCCGGTGGTGCCGATGTTCCATGTCAATGCCTGGGGCGTGCCGTTCACCGCGGTGATGATGGGCTCGAAGCTGGTATTTCCCGGGCCGCACCTCGATGCCGAGAGTCTGCTCGATCTCTATCAGTCGGAACAGGTGACGCTCACCGCCGGCGTGCCCACGATCTGGATGGCGATTTTGCAGGCGCTTGAAAAGGAACCCGCGCGCTGGCGGCTGGCGTCAGGTATGCGCATGGTTGTGGGCGGCGCCGCGGCGCCGGAAGCGATGATCCGCGCCTTCGATAAATTCGGCCTGCGCGTGATTCATGGCTGGGGCATGACCGAGACCTCGCCGGTCGGCATCGTCAGTTTGCTGAAGCGCGAATTGAGCGGAGCGTCCGATGACGAGCAATACGCGATGCGCGCGAAGCAGGGCGTGCCGTTGCCGTTTTTCGAAGTGCGTGCGATGGGCACCCAGGGTGAAGCGCCGTGGGACGGCAAATCGATGGGCGAGTTGCAGGTGCGCGGTCCGTGGGTTGCTGCGCGCTACCACGAGCTTGCGCAGGAATCCGACAAATGGACCGCTGACGGCTGGTTTCGCACCGGCGACATCGTCACCATCGACCCCGCCGGCTACGTCAAGATCACCGACCGCATCAAGGACCTCATCAAGTCCGGCGGCGAATGGATCAGTTCGGTCGACCTCGAAAATGCACTGGCGGGACATCCCAAGGTGGGCGAGGCGGCGGTGATCGGCGTGCCGCATCCCAGGTGGGACGAGCGGCCGCTGGCGGTGGTGGTCCTGAAGCCCGGTCAGACCGCGACGGCTGAAGAACTGCACGATTACCTCGCACCGAAATTCGCGAAGTTCTGGCTGCCGGACGCGTTTGAGTTCGTCGATGCGATTCCGCGCACCTCGACCGGAAAGATGCTGAAGGCGAAGCTGCGCGAGCAGTTCAAGGACTGGCACAAGACCGGTGAACGGTGAGCGGTGAGCCCGGCCGCGGAGCAAAGCGTTTTTCAAGTCACCAGTCATTCTTTTCAATACCCCCTTGAGGGGTACGCCTCATCAGTCACTGCCTTTAAAACAGCGAACGGATGATGCCGCCGTCGACGCGTTGCGCCGCGCCATTGATCGCCGCCGCCCGCTCCGAGCACAGAAACACGACCTGCGCCGCAATCTCTTCCGGCGCGGCAAATCGTTGGAGCAGCGAAGCCGCGCCCGTGGTTTCGAAGTACGCGGTACGCATGTCATCGACGGTTTTCCCGAGCCGCGGCGCGATCTTGCCGAGAAATACCTCGAAGAATCCGACGTTGTTTACCAGAATATCGATCGGCCCGAGCCTTGCCGTTTCGCTCAGGAGGTTTTGCGCGCCCTCGGCGGTCGACAAGTCTGATATGACGCCGTGTGCTTCGCCATGCCGCGACAGCGACGCCACGGTGTCCTTTACCGCCGTCTTCTTGCGCCCGTTGACGATCACGCGCGCGCCTTCGACCGCCAAAGCTTCCGCGATGGCGCGCCCGATGCCGTGGGTGGACCCCGTTACCAGGGCGAGCTTGTTTTTGATTCTCAGGTCCATGACCGTTCTCCAGAAGTAAACGTGGCGCCCGTTTTCTAGTATTATCGACAATAGCAGGGTAAAGAAAGGACATTCCGTGAGCCTGATCATCGATATCGTTTCCGACGTGGTTTGACCCTGGTGTTTCATCGGCAAGCGCAAGCTCGAGACGGCACTGAAGCTGTACCGCGAGCAGGCCCCCGATGCAGACAAGCCGGCCGTGCGCTGGCTGCCATTCCAGCTCAATCCTGACGTTCCTGAAAAGGGCATTCCCCGCGCTGAGTACTTGCAGCGCAAATTCGGCACGCCCAACCGCAGCTACTCACGCGTTGCGGCGGTGGGTGCCACCGTCGGCATCCCTTTCGCGTTCGACAAGATCCAGGTCCAGCCCAACACTGTCAACGCCCACCGGCTGATGCACCATGCCGGCCAGCAGGGGCGGCAGGACGAGATGGCCGAGGAACTATTCCGCGCCTATTTCATCGAGGGCGCCAAACTGACGGACATCGACACGCTGGCCGACATCGGCGCCCGCGCCGGCCTTGAGCGGGACGCCGTCGCGAGCTATCTTGCCAGCGATGCCGACCGCGAGGTGGTAAGGGCCGCGGACAGCGAGGCGCGCAACGCGGGGATTGGCGGCGTGCCGTACTTCATCTTCAACCGCAAAGTCGGTGTATCCGGCGCTCAAGATGCCGAAACCCTGCTGGAAGCGATGATCGAAGCGGACAAGGCTGACGCGTAAAAACAGATAGCCACAAAGATCGCAGAGAAAAAACGCAATGATCGCATTTTGCGTTACCGGATTCTTTTAACGTCCCAGCAGAAAGTCACGCACAACCTGGATTTGCTCCTGGGCCATCAGCATCGGCGCATGACCAACTCCGGGGAATTCGACGAGTTGCGGCTGCGGTCCGCGCTGGGTCATGGCGAGCGCGGTGTCCTTGAGCAGCAGGTCGGAGTCGGCGCCGCGCAGCAGAAGTGTCGGACATGAGATGGTGTCCCAGTAGCCCGATAGATCGACATCGGCCAGCGGCCCTTTCTGGAATGGTATTCCGATGCCCGGGTCGTAGCACATTCCCCATGAGTCATCCGCATGCTGTTTCGCGCCGTGCAGCGCCAGGTGGCGCCATTGCTCGTCGGTGAGCGGGCCAAACGGCGCCGCCACGGCACGCACGTAGGCCTCGAGTTCCTTGAACGTCTTGAAGCGCGGATCCTTGCCGAGGTAGGCCGCGATGCGCTCCTGCGCCGCTTTCGGTATCACGGTGCCGACATCGTTCAGGACCAGCTTTCCGATCGGCGACTGCGGCCGCGAGGCGAGCAGCATGCCGATGATGCCGCCCATCGAGGTGCCGACCCAGTAGATGGTTTTTCCGCCGTCCCCGGCGGTGACGCGTGCGATCAGCGCGGTCATGTCGGCCATATACTGCGGGTTGTTGTAGTCCTCCTTGGCGTGGAGCCAGTCGCTTTTTCCCCGTCCGGCGACGTCGGGACAGACCATGCGGAAATCGCGTTCCAGCGCCTGTGCCAGGAAATCGAAGTCGCGGCAATTGCGCGTGAGTCCGTGCACGCAGATCACGATACGCGGGTTCGACGCATCGCCCCACTCGGTGTAACGCATGCGGTGAAAACCCCTGGAAGTCAGGCACAGGACGAAATCTTCTTTCATCGGTGGTTCCCAGTTTAGAGCATAAACAGCCCGACGCAGCCGGCGCCGATGAATATAACCAGATGCGCCCAGCTCCAGAACGCGAAGCGACGGCCGAGCTTGTCGGGCAGTTCGGTGGCGAGCAAGAACAGCCGGCCGTCTCTCGGCTTCTCCAGAATGTGCACGCCGTCCTGGATGCGGACGTCCTGGTGCCGTCGCCGCACTTCGCGCTGAGCCTCCTGCCGGGCGCGCTCCCATTCCTTCATGTCGATCGCGCCATCGCGATTGTGATCGAAGCGCGCGAGCAGCCGATCCTTGTCTTTTTTCCATTCCGCGAGCAGGTGGCTCACGTCAGCACGCTCATCGAGCTCTGTGATCGCTGCGCTTGCCGTTCTGAACTCGCCGAGCGCGTAAAGCACGCTCTTCGCCGGCAGCAGCCACTCGGTGTGGCGGTAATTACCCTGGCTCCAGGTCTCCTTGCGCTTGGTCAGCACCTCGGCGCCTCCAGGCGAAATGACGCACTGGCCGGTGTCGTCGATTAGCAGGAAGTAATCGTCACTGACCCCGCTGTCCACGTATTCCCATTTGTCGCTGGAAGTCCTGCGCTCGATGTAATAGCGATACCAGCAGCACGGCACGCTCGAGAGCTTGCTCACGATCGGTTCACCCGGCAGCAACTCCGAGCGGCCGAAGAGTTCGACGTAGCCCTGCGCGGCGGAGGCGATCCTGGATGTGGGGAGGTCGTGGATCTGGCGGTAGCGGCGGTAGGTAGCGATCCAGGCGAAGAAGCTCACAATCGACATCGCGGCGAGCGCGTACGGCCATACCGCGACATCTTCCGCCTGCACGGCAACGGCGATGATAATGAAATGGGCGCCGCCGGTCAGCCACTCCGAGGTGTAGAGCTTGAAAGCGCCGGCCATTGCGACGCCGCGTCGCCGTTAAAGGACTAGGCGTTGAAGAGTTTCTGAACGTCGACGTCGGCCTTTCCCGCGGTGTCGAATTCAAGCAACTGCGCCGGCTTGAAGCCGAACATGCCGGCGACGATGGTATCGGGGAACTGCTCGATGCGCACGTTGTTGATGTTGACCGACTCGTTATAGAACTCGCGCCGGTCGGCGATCGCGTTCTCCAGGCTCGAGATTCGCGCCTGCAACTGCTGGAAGGTCTGGTTGGTCTTGAGATCGGGATACGCTTCCGCCACGGCGAACAGGTTGCCGATCGATGCCCGTAGTGCACCCTCGGCCTGACCCAGTGCGCCGATGTTCTGCGTCTCGCGCGCCGTGAATACCCTGGAGCGCGCTTCCATCACTTTCTCCAGCGTTTCCTGCTCGAATTTCATGTACTGCTTGCAGGTCTCGATCAGCTTGGGTAGCTCGTCGTGGCGTTGCTTGAGCAGGACATCGATGTTGGCCCAGGCTTTGGAGACGTTGTGCTTGATCTGGACCAGGTTGTTGTAAATCATCACGAAATAGATGACGACAACGAGCAGCACGCCGAGCACGATGATGGTGCCGATTCCCATGGTTTCCTCCCCCTAAGGCGACGACCGCCAGCGGTGATTATACCAGCGGCATCGCTGCGGGAGAGGCGAAAAACGGGAGAGCGTGAGGGCGGGAGAGCGGGAGAGCGAGAGGGAAGAGGTTCCTTTCCACTTACGATCTCACGACCTCACGACTCACGTGCTTACCACGTGTATTGCACGGTGTAATGCACGGTGACTTCGCCGCCGGCCGCGATCCTGACCGGGAAGTGGACGGTGCGCGCGTCCTGCTTCTGGAAATCGTGGGTCCTGGCGATGATCTGCCAGTTCACCCAGCGATAGAGGTTTTCCTTGACGATGACAGTGACCGGCTCGGTTTTCTGATTGCGCAGCTTTACCTCGATCTCCTCGTCAATACGTTTGCGCGAGGTATCGACCGAGAAATTCACCTGCCGCCGCTCGCCGACGACGTCGAAGGCGGAGCCCAGCTTGATCAGTACTTTTTCATTCTTCGGCGTGTGGTCGATGGTGTCTTCGCCGATGAATTCAAGCGTCTTGTCGGCATCATCGAGCTTGGAGACGCGAATGCGCCCTGATGGCAGCGGCACGCCCATGTTGTTTTCCTGGGCGTTCTTGAAGCCGAGATACACGTCGACCTTCTTGTTGCTCTGGGTGCCGTAGTTGCGGTCGGTGGCCGGGCCGCCGCCGTAGCCATATCCGACTGAGCCGTAATAAACCAGCGTTTTTTCGCAGGGCACGCCACGCGCGGCGGAAAAAAGCTCGAGCTGCTTGGTCGAGTTGTCGGGCAGTGTCGTCGCGCGGCCCAGCGTGTAGAGGTGGTACTCGAAAAACGCCTTTTCCTCGAAGCCCGCGGCTTGGTCCTCCATCGCCATGGCGGCGCGCGCCATGGGGGCCGGCTGTACCCGACCTGGCGGCGTTGCACGCTGCACATCGCCGGCGATAAGCTTGAGTTTCGCATCCGGGTAGCTCGCGCCGGACTGGTTGATGATGCTCACCCAGGCGCCGACATCGAGCTTGCACGCATTCGCGTGGGCGCCTTCCGAGTAAGTCAGGTTGTAATCGGCCCACCAGGTAATGCCGGTGGTCTGGTAGGAGACCCGGATCTTGTGGGGCCCCGCGCGGCCGGCCGCGATATCCCATACCAGCGTCGGGCGCGTGATCAGCCCGCCCGGCAACTCCGG
>MERI01000174.1:0-5594 GCA_001772005.1 Betaproteobacteria bacterium RIFCSPLOWO2_12_FULL_62_58
AGAAGACTTCTGAGATAAAAGACTTCGAAGAAGATCGACGAAGAAAATACACGACGTTCATCCCGACCAATTCACACGACTATCGGAACGACGGTGACACCGTACCCAGAATTTGCCAATAGCTCATCTATTAAGGCCTCAAAAAATGTCCTTTGACGACGGAACAAGGCTTCCCATCAGGGGGCCTGCCGTGGTGCGCTGCCCCTTCACTTGAAGTGTATGATAGTCTGATTAACTGCGCTGGGCTGTTTGTATGAAAGTCATCGGAGCGTGAGAGTACTCAGAAGGACCTGGGCTCGTCCGAGCAGGGAATGGGCCAGATGCTGCCGGCGACAGCAGAGCACAACGATGGGCGCAAACGCGTAGTAACGGGGTCAGGGTCAGGTCTTTACTTTATAGTCACTCACTGGTGGTCAATCTAATGAAACGATTAGCGGAGCTATAAAGTAAAGGCCTGACCCTAAGCCTCCTACGCTTGGGACATCAGTTTACTGGAGTCGACCCGACAGCCACCGAATAAAAAGTCCACCAAAAAAAGCGATGAGCATCGAGAGCAACCCGGCTACCAAAGCGGAAAATGCCCACACCCGCCGGTCCTCACCCTTTCGGTCGGGATGGTTCCAGTTCGTCGCGAGCTTCAAGGCGAGCCAGCCCATCATTGCCGTCGAATAGCCAGACGCATCGACGGCGACTAATGAGGCAAAGAAGATTCGCTCCGTGATGCCGGTAATGCCCGCTGGTACGCCACGCAAGGTCTTCTTCTCGAGCCCGGATCTCCCGCGCAGCCAGTCAAGAAATACCACCAGCACGAAGTGGCCGACCAGCGTGGTAATCACCAGCCCCACAATCCAAGCTACGGCTATTCCGACCATATCAGCCCTCCCAAGCCGCTTCGGCGGGGTTTCTTTCTCTCAATTCCCTGCGCCGTCCTTGCGTGGCAAGGGCGCTGCGATGCGTCTATGTGTCGGCGCGGTCGCACTTACCCTGTACTTACACCCTACGGACCCGCCATCACGTAGTATGTAACTCATTGTTTCTTGGCACCCCGGAGACGAATCGAACGTCCGACCTGCCCCTTAGGAGGGGGCTGCTCTATCCACTGAGCTACCGGGGCGTGAAAGGCCATTTTACCGTAAAATTGACGCTCTCCTGGCTGTGAACAACCCCCGGTTATGCTCAAGAGCGTCGATCACATCGTTCTCACCACGCGCGACCTTTACAAATGCGTCGATTTCTACACGCGCGTGCTCGGCATGCATTTGGAGCGCTTCGGCGACGGGCGGTTCGCGCTGCGGTTCGGAGACCAGAAGCTCAATATTCATCCGCCGGGTGTCAAGGCCGGCATCAAGGCGAAAAAGCCCACACCCGGCTCGCTCGACTTGTGTTTTCTCGCCGACCGGCCGCTCAATGAAGTGATCGCGCAGCTTAAACAGCATGAGGTTTCGATTGAAGAGGGACCCGTGGTGCGTACGGGTGCGCGCTTTGCGATCCGCTCGGTGTATATCCGCGATCCGGATAACAATCTGATCGAAATTTCGGAGCCTGCGGAAAAGAGCTTGGGAACCGCCGATTAGCCCTTTATGCCGTTAGTCACGCTGGACGGCGCATGCCTCGCCTTCGGGCATGTCGCGCTGCTCGACCATGCCGGTCTCACGCTCGACAGCGGGGAGCGCGTGGCGCTGATCGGGCGCAACGGCAGCGGCAAGACCAGCCTGCTCAAGGTGATCGCCGGCCTGCAGCCGCTCGACGGCGGTACACTGTGGCGAGAGGCCGGGCTGCGTATCGCGCTGGTCGCCCAGGAACCGGTGCTCGATCCAGGGCAGACGGTGTTTGAAGCGGTGGCGCAGGGCGCGGGTGAAGTGCGCGGCGTTCTGCTCGAATACCACGAACTGTCGCAGCGACTCGCCGCGACGCCGGATGCGGCTGCGCTCGACCGGCTGCACGAGGTGCAGCACGCGCTGGAACACGCCGACGGCTGGAGCGTCAACTCGCGCATCGAGTCGATTCTCACCCGCCTGGGGCTTGCTGCCGACGCGGTCGTCGGGCAGCTCTCGGGCGGGATCAGAAAGCGGGTCGCTCTGGCGCAGGCGCTGGCCGCGGCCCCCGAGGTGCTGCTGCTCGACGAGCCCACCAACCATCTCGATATTGCGGCGATCGAATGGCTTGAGGCGTTGATCAGGGACTTTGCGGGTTGCGTGGTGTTCGTGACCCACGACCGGCGTTTTCTCGACAATGTCGCCACCCGCGTGATCGAGCTCGACCGCGGAAGACTCGCGAGCTTCAGCGGCGGTTTCGCCGAATACCAACGCCGCAAGGAGGAAATGCTGCATGCGGAAGCGGTCGCAAGCGCGCGTTTCGACAAGCTGCTCGCGCAGGAAGAGGTGTGGGTCAGAAAAGGCATAGAGGCGCGGCGCACGCGCAACGAGGGGCGCGTGCGGCGGCTCGAACAGTTGCGGCGCGAGCGCGCTGCGCGGCGCGAACGGGTGGGGCGCGTGAGCTTCGCCGTGGACGCGGGCGAGCGTTCGGGACAGATGGTGGTCGAGTTCCGCGATGTGAACAAGCGCTTTGCCGACAGGCGGGTGATCGGAGGATTTTCGACCCGCATCCTGCGCGGCGACAAGGTGGGCCTGATCGGCGCCAACGGCTGCGGCAAGACCACGCTGCTCAAGCTGATCCTGGGCGAGCTTGCGCCGGACAGCGGCAGCGTGCGGCGCGGCACGCGGCTTGCCGTGGCCTATTTCGACCAGTTGCGCGAGCAGCTCGACGAGGACGCAACGCTGATTGAGGTCATCAGCCAGGGTTCGGAATACGTCGAGGTGGCGGGCGCGCGCAAGCACGTGATCGGCTATCTCGGCGAGTTCCTGTTTCCGCCGCAACGCGCCCGCGCCAAGGTGTCCTCGCTGTCCGGCGGTGAACGCAACCGCCTGCTGCTCGCGCGGCTGTTTACGCGCCCGGCTAATGTGCTGGTGCTGGATGAACCGACCAACGATCTTGACATCGAAACGCTGGAGTTGCTCGAAGCGCTGTTGCAAGACTACAACGGCACGCTGTTCGTGGTGAGCCACGACCGTACTTTTCTCGACAATGTGGTGACGCAGGTCATTGCTTTCGAAGGCGACGGCTTGTTGCGCGAGTACGCGGGCGGCTACTCGGACTGGGAGCGGCAGCGGCGCGCAGAACCGGCGCCGGTTGATAATGCGATGCCCCGACCGGCCCGGAAAACCGCATCAGCAGCGCGCATCGACACCCGGCCGGCGCCGAAGGCCAGGCTGAGCCATAAAGAAATCCGGGAGATCGAGGCGCTGCCGCAGAAAATCAGCGTGCTCGAAGAGGAGCAGGCGAAGATCACGGCCGAGCTTGCCGACCCGCTGCTCTACCGCGATGTGCCGGAGCGGGTCCGGGCGCTGCGGAGCCGCTACAGCGCAGTGGAAGATGAACTCATGCTGTGCCTCGCGCGCTGGGAAGAACTCGAAGCGCGGCACAAGGCGGCCCAGCGCGGTGCGCAGTAAAATCAGTAACGGGGAATGGGGAATGGGGAATGGGGAATGAGGCGCTCTCTGTCATTTCCGTGAAGACGGGAATCCAATTTTGCGGTTCGGACGCGTGGCGCCATCCGATGGGTTCCCGCCTGCGCGGGAACGACAACCATTCTGTCATTCCCGTGAAGACGGGAATCCATACGGCCTGTGAAATTTGCCGTTACGCGTACATTTTTGCCAGACCGCGGTGAGCCAGGGCTCACCCTGCCAATTCTGGTCACCGGTCACTGGTCACTCATTTTTTCGGCATGAACGACTTCTGGGCCCATTGCGGCTTCAAACTGCTCGAGCGCAACGGCGACGGGCGGCTCGTCGTCACCGACGACTACCTGCGCGCCTACTATCTGCGCCCGGAGCTGGCGCCGGTGCCCGAGGCGTGCGACAAGGAACGCGCGCTGCATGCCTCCCTGATCGCCGATCCCCGGCGCGAAGTGACGGATGCGGAGATTGCGGCCATTGCCGACGAAGATGCACGGGAAAACTACCGGGTGGTGTTGCGGTTCCGGCGTCAACTGCTGGCGGCGCCGACGCTGGAGGCGTTCTATTTCGATCTGTTCCGGCGCGACGTCGCGGTGCCGCCCGATTTCATCCACCACACGACGCAGGCGATCCTGCGCGGCATTCTCGACGGCATCCGGGACGGGCTGGAAGCGCGCGCCGCGGAGCTCTTTTTTCGCAAGCAGCGCGTCACCGTCAAGGACGGGGCAATCATGCTCGCCGACGACGAGACGGTCGAAATGCACGCCACGGGCAGCGCCTTCGGCGGGCTCGGCAAGTTGCTTCTCGAGGCGCAGGCGCCGCTGCGGATGGTGGAACTCGATGTGCTTGACGAAGGCAACAGCGCCGAGTACTGGCGGCGCGACGAGCGTTTCGATACCGTGCTCAATCTCGATTTCGGACGCCCGGGCTGTCTCGCGCTCGCCCGCGTGCTCGAGCGCTGGATCGCGCATTTCCACGGCATTCGGGTTGCGGTGAAACCGGTCCGGGAGATTCCGGATGAGGAGTGGAAATGGCACGTCGGGCTTGATGCCGAGGCGACCGCGATGCTCAACGAGATTTATAATGGCGGCGAAATGGAAGAAGAACGCATGAAACGCATCATCGGTCTGTTCCGCGTCGATTTTCCCGACCGCTCGGCGCTGCGCGCGGCGGCGGCGGGGGCGCCGGTGTTCCTGGGATTGGCGACGGCGCCCGATGGCACGCTGCGCATGAAACCGCAGAATCTGCTCATGAACCTGCCGCTCGCGAGGCGCGCATAGATGAGTCCGGGTATCCGTACGTCAGCCGCCGAGCGCTGGGAAGACATCGTCGCCGGCCCCGAGGAGGAGATCGATCTTGCGGAGGCGGCGCTGGTGCTCGCCGCCGGAGAATATCGTGATCTCGACATCGATGCTTATCTCAAACGGCTCGACGAAATGGCTGCGACGCTCAAGCGCCGGCTGCGTCCGGATATCAGCACCTCCGAGGCAATCATCTCGCTGAACCACTACCTGTTCGAGGAGCTCGGATTCGCCGGCAACGCTGAGGAATACTACGATCCCCGGAACAGCTTTCTGAACGAGGTGCTGGATCGCAAGCTCGGCATCCCGATCACACTGTCGGTGCTCTACATTGAGGTGGGGCGCCGCATCGGATTGCCGCTCCACGGCGTCTCCTTTCCCGCGCACTTCCTGGTGAAATGCGTGCTGCGTGATGGGGCGATCGTGCTCGACCCCTATGCCAAGGGGGCGTCGCTCGGCCTGGATGACCTGCGGCAGCGGCTCACGGCGTTGCGCAACGGCATCGAACTCGAGCCGGCAGTGGTGAAAAGCATGCTGGCGGTGGCCGGCAAGAGGGAAATCCTCGTGCGCATGCTGCGCAACCTCAAAGGCATTCACCTGCACCAAAACGAGCTTGACAAGGCGCTCGCGGCGGTCGACCGCATCATCGCGCTCGCGCCGCAGGCTGCGGACGAGTATCGCGACCGCGGCAGGATCTATCTCGACCTCGAATGCTTTCGCGCCGCGCTCGCCGACTTCCGATCCTATCTGCTGCTCAGACCCGAGGCTGACGATG
>MERI01000174.1:5830-5927 GCA_001772005.1 Betaproteobacteria bacterium RIFCSPLOWO2_12_FULL_62_58
TAATCCATTATTGAGCGGAGTAGCCGGCTTCCCTGAGCACTTTCGCCCACTTCGCGATCTGGTCGCGGGTGAATTTGTCGCACTCCTCGGGTGTGCT
>MERI01000174.1:5935-23743 GCA_001772005.1 Betaproteobacteria bacterium RIFCSPLOWO2_12_FULL_62_58
AATTTGTCGCACTCCTCGGGTGTGCTGCCGAGCGGCTCCATGCCGAAGCCGGCGAAGCGGTCGATGAAGTCCTGCTGCCGGGTCATCCTGGCGATCTCGCCGTGCAGCCGCGTGACGATCGCGCGCGGCGTCTTCGCGGGAGCGAGCAGTCCGAGAAATCCGCTGACGTCAAACCCGGGAAGTCCTGATTCCGCCATCGTCGGCAGGTCGGGCACGGCCGGCGAGCGCTTTGCGCTGGTCACCGCCAGCCCGCGCACCCTGCCGCTCTTGAGATGGGGAAGAATCACCGGCAGGTTGGGGAAGACCACCGCGATGTCGCCGCTGACGAGCGAACTGATGGCAAGTGCCGCGCCCTTGTATGGCACCTGCACGACTTTGATTCCCGTCATCGCCTGGAGAACCTCGATGGAGAGGTGCGGCGAGCTGCCGAGCCCGGAGTTCGCGAAGTTGAGCTTGCCGGGTTGCGCCCTTGCCGCGGCGATGACGTCCTTCACCGATTTCCATGGCGAGGCCGCATTGACCGTCATCACGAGCGTGGGCCCGGTTGCGATCAGACTTACGCCGGAGAAGTCCTTGATCGGGTCGAAGGGCGCCTTCACGACGCTGGGGTTGATCACGTAGTTGATGCTGTTGATGAGCAACGTGTAGCCATCAGGCGCTGCCCTGGCGACGATTTCGGCGCCGATGTTGCCGCTCGCGCCGGGGCGGTTGTCGTTCACCACCGGCTGGCCCACGCTGTCGGAGAGTTTCTGTGCGACCACGCGGCCGGTGATGTCGGAGAATCCGCCCGCGGGAAAGGGGATCACGAAGCGGATCGGCTTGTTGGGATAACCCTGGGCGAAGGAAGCGCCCGCCGGGAGAAGCAACAGCACCGAACTCAACAGTACGGCGGAACTACGCAGCGAAGTCATCAGTATCCTCCTCCTGGTCATCGGTATCCTTTCCGCGCCGTTTTTTTCCCTTGAGTCCCAGTTCCGCGCGGGTGCGGGTGCACACGTTCACGATCAGATTCACATAAACCCGGGTTGCCTGCAGAATGTCTTCAATCGAGGCGTGTTCGCCCTGGCCTGGATTCCAGTCCTTGGTGAGATCGCCGGGATGCTCGCCGGCGCGGAAGGTGCGCAGCCTCCCGGCGGCGCCGTAGTTGAGCGCCGGGATGCCGTGGGCATTGAGCTCGCCCGCATCGGAGGCAAAGGGAATTGCCGTGATTTCCACCGCCTTGCCGGTGGTTTCGCGGTGCGCCTCGGCCACCGCCTGGAAAATGAATTCCTCAGGCGGACATTCCGATCCCCATTGGTTCATGAACATGTTCATGTCAAGATGCAGCCTCTGCAGATCGGGATCGTCCCCGCGCACGCGAGCGATGACCGCTTCGATCTCCCGCTGCACTTCGAGCGGCTGCTGGCCCGGCAGCAGCCGCGTATCGACGTAAAGCGTGCAGGCGACCGGCACGCGCGAGCAGCGGTAGGGCCAGCCGCCCTCGATGGCGGAGAGCGTCACGTGCGCCGGCATGCCGAGATGAGCGCGGCGCTTTTCATATTCGTCTCCCCATTTCTGGAGCGCGTGCATGATCTTCATCATGTTGCTGATGGTATTGTTGCGCGCCGTGCCGTAGATGGTATGCATCGGGTCGCCGATCAGCGTGATCCGGGTCCACACGTAGCCGCCGTGCGCGCGCATCAGGGTCATGCCGGAAGGCTCGCCGACCACGGCGAAATCCGCCACCGCCCCGTGCGTGATCGCGTACCAGGTGCCGCATCCGCCGCCGCGGTAGAGGGGGCCCTGGTAATTGCCGACTTGTGATTTTTCGATCTCCCCCGCAACGCAGGCGATCAGGAGGTCGCCCTCGAGCTCGATGCCGGAGCCCTGCAGGGCTTCGGCGGCATGAATGAAAGCAGCCAGCGAGCCTTTCATGTTGTAGACGCCGAGCCCGTAGATCCATTCGCCGTCGACAACCGCTTTCGGCTTGTAACCGGGCGTGTCGGGCAGATATTGCTCGTCGCCGACGTAGGAGGTATCCATGTGGCCATTCAGCATCAGGCATGGCCCGTCGCCTCTGCCCTTGATGATGCCAATCGCATTGGCGCGCGTGTCTTCGAACGCCTGCGGCAGCACCTTGATGCCGGCCCGCCGGTAGCGCCCGATAATGTAGTCGGCGCAGGCTTTTTCGTGCCCTGTCGGACTCGGAATATCGACGAGGTCGCAGGCGAGCTGCAGCAGTCTCTCACGGTCGATCAGCTTCAGCGCCTTCTTCTTCATGGCCGCGAGTTTCTTGGGATCGATCATCGTTTATTCTCCTCGCACCGGACAGCGGGTGAAAGCGGCAAGCAGAGCTGTTCCAGGAATCGAGCCCCGTGCTGCACGCGCACCCGCGCTACGCCACGTTCGACGGCTTACGCAAGGCGATGCTCTCGGGCTGGAGCCGGGCTGGCGCGAAGTCGCCGACCGGATCGTGGACCAGCAGCCTGTCGGGCTTAGGCGTCCGACAAACTCCTAGCGTGCGGAAGAAGCGGGCGACCAGAAGCGAACGACGCGTGGCTGCTGCATCGGCACGTCCAGGTTCTGCGCGCCGGACGCGAGTTGCGGGGGTTTCGCTGCGCGGGCGGCTTTTCCCCACGCTTCGAGTTGCGCCGGGGTAGGCGCGTCTCCACTCACCAGTATCGATCCAACCTCGGCAGCGTGTTTGTCGTGCCCACTGTCGGGTCGCTCGGTGCGCGGTTTTATCCTGATATCGACGTCTTCATCCTTGTCCGGCGGTGGACTGCCGTCGTAAACCAGATTGCGGCGGCGCTGCAAGTACGCATCGCGCAGGAATTCGTAGGGATCAAGCGCCGCGGTTTCGAGAATCTTGCTGGTGTCGAGCAATTCGGCGCGGCGGTTGATCATGCGCGCCGCCCACAGCTGATTGCGGGCCCGCGACGGATCGACGTAGGTGATGGGATCGGTCTTGAAATCCACAAACGTCCCGAAAACGTCGCGCAGGCTGCTCGGGCCGAGGATCGGCAGCACCAGGTAAGGTCCGTCCCCGATCCCCCAGAAGCCGAGCGTCTGTCCGAAATCCTCATTGTGTTTTTCGAGACCGAATTCGGTCGCCACGTCGAGCACGCCGAGCAGGCCCACCGTGGTGTTGACCACGATGCGGCCGACGTCGGAGACCGTGTTCAGGAACTTGGCCTGGAGCAGGTTGTTGAGCGCGACGATGACGTCATTGATGTTGGAGAAGAAGTTGCTGACGCCGGTGCGCATGAACTGCGGCAGCACGCCGCGGTAGGCTTCCGCCACCGGCTTGAGCACCGCGTTATCGACGCCGTCGTTGAACTGGTAGATGCCGCGGTTGATCGGCTCCAACGGATCGCGCGGATTCCCGGTGCTGGCACAGCCCCCGAGCAACGCGAGGCAGACCAGGCCGCACACGAGAGACGCGCGTAACCGGGCGGGAAAATGGGTCATCGACACGGTTCCAGTTGTGCGGTTCGGTTTCGGTGGTTTCGCGAACGCATTATAGCAAGCCTTTCACGCCGACGGAAAGCAAGCTGTGGTGACGGCGGCTGACGGGAGCCGCGCGCCACGATAATGGCATATCTGGTCGTTGTCCCGCGAGGGAGTGGGTTTGCGGCGCAAGACTTGCACACCCGCTCAGCGTCGAAGTTACAAAAAGAAAGCCCGCCAACAAACGGGCTTTCGCGCACATAGCGCTGCGTTCAGGTTCGCCTATTTCCCATACACATATTTCAGCACGATATATATGACGACAACAAGCAAAGCCGTAAGAGCGACAACTTCCCAGCCACCGATTGCGCCGGCCGGCAGTGAGTCGATCTTGCCGGCAAGGTGCTGCACTTCCTGGTCGGTGAGCGCGTCGACGCGGTCTTTTGCGGTGTCGGGATTGAGACCGAACGACTGCAACTGCTCCTGCACCTCGGCACGCGCCATGAAATCGCGCACCTTGTCGCGGTCGGCCTGTCCCTGCGCGCTGGCGATGACGTCACCGGTTCCGATCAGAGCAGCCTGCGTGGAAAAAGGCAGCAAGATCAGGCTGACGACGAGCAATTGACTGATTAATCTGCAAAAAAACGCCTTCATATGAGCCTCCGCATGGTGGTTGAGAGTAAGCTGCCGGCCCCTGCACGTACATGTCATTGTTTTATAGCCGCGATTCGTTGGCGGCGTCAAGTCCGGCAGCGTTTTTTACTTGCTGCACCGAGGCAGACTGTCTCATCCGCACGAAATTGCCGGTCGACGACGGCGCCTATCCTGGCATTTATCAGCGCGGGGCTGGCGATTCAACCTGCTTTTAATTGGTTCATTAATGGTTCGTTTCCCTTGGAGCGCGTACCGCGCGAGGCGGGTCTGTTAAAATAAACGCTCAAGCGTGGCAGCGGCGCCGCCACGTTTCCGACACCCGATATCGACGCAAGGAATCCAAGCCATGCTACAGAAAGTCAAACCCGCTTTTCAACTCAAGGACATGAAGCTGTTCCGCCAGCAGTGCTACATCAACGGCGAGTGGGCCGACGCTGACGGCAAGGCGACGATCGCCGTCCACAACCCAGCGGACGGCCAGCAGATAGGCGCGGTGCCCAACATGGGCGCCGCCGAGACGCGGCGCGCGATCGAGGCCGCTAACGCGGCGTGGCCGGCATGGCGCGCCAAGACCGCCAAGGAACGCGCGGCCATCCTGCGCAAGTGGTACGACCTCATGATGGCGAACCAGGAGGATCTCGCAATACTGATGACGGTGGAGCAGGGCAAGCCGCTCGCCGAATCGCGCGGCGAGATTGCCTATGGCGCCTCCTTTATCGAGTGGTTTTCGGAAGAGGCGAAACGCGTCTACGGCGAGACGATTCCGGCGCCGATGGCGGACCGCCGCATCGTGGTGATCAAGCAACCGGTGGGCGTGTGCGCGGCGGTGACGCCGTGGAATTTCCCCAACGCGATGATCACGCGCAAAGCGGGCCCTGCGCTCGCCGCCGGCTGCACCATGGTCATCAAGCCGGCGTCCCAGACGCCCTATTCTGCGCTTGCGCTGTGCGAGCTTGCCGAGCGCGCGGGCGTTCCAAAGGGTGTGCTTTCGGTTGTGACCGGTTCATCCGGGCCGATCGGCAAGGAACTTACCACCAACCCGCTGGTGCGCAAGTTCACGTTCACCGGTTCGACGGAGGTCGGCAAGCTGCTGATGCAGCAGTGCGCGAGCACGGTCAAGAAAGTATCGCTTGAGCTCGGCGGCAACGCGCCGTTCATCGTGTTCGACGACGCCGATATCGATGCCGCGATCGATGGCGCCATGGCGTCGAAATACCGCAATACCGGCCAGACGTGCGTGTGCGCCAACCGCCTGTTCGTGCAGGAAGGCGTCTACGACAAGTTCGCGAAAAAGCTCGCCGAGAAAGTAGGCGCGATGAAGGTCGGCAACGGCCTCGAGGACGGCGTGGTGCAGGGGCCGCTGATCGACATGAAAGGCGTCGAGAAAGTCGAGGAGCACATCGCCGATGCGCTCGCCAAGGGTGCGCGCGTGGTCATCGGCGGCAAGCGTCACGCCAAGGGCGGCACGTTCTTCGAGCCGACCGTGCTCGCCGATGTCACCACCAAGATGAAGGTTACTCACGAGGAAACCTTCGGCCCGGTGGCGCCGCTGTTCCGCTTCAAGACCGAGGAGGAGCTGATCAGGCTCGCCAATGACACCCAGTACGGGCTGGCAGCGTATTTTTACAGCCGCGACATCGGCCGCGTCTGGCGCGTCGCCGAGGCGATCGAATCCGGCATCATCGGCATCAACGTCGGCATCATCTCGAACGAGGTGGCGCCGTTCGGCGGCATGAAGGAATCGGGCATTGGCCGCGAGGGCTCGAAGTACGGCATCGAGGAATTCCTCGAAGTCAAGTATCTCTGCATGGGCGGCATCGACAAGTAGACCGCATACGTCTGCATTGTTATCGCAGATACAGGAAGCGGGAAAGACGGCGCAAGGGGGAGCGCCTCAACCCAACAAGCGACGGGGTGAACCGTACCCGGGAGGAGCGCGTCATGGCAAGCGATAGGACCGTGGCCCAGGTGATTGCGGCTTGCTTGGCGCGCCACGGAGTCAACGTTCTTTTTCCCAAAGCCTTCCATCTGCCGTCTTGCTGGCGGCGGAGGACGCGGGCCTGCATCAGTTTACGTACCGAACGGAAAACGCCGGCGGCGCGATGGCCGATGGCTATGCCCGGATTTCGGGAAAGGCGGCGGTTGTCACTGCGCAAAACGGCCCGGCCGCGACTCTGTTAGTGCCGCCTTTGGCCGAGGCGCTTCGATCCTCGATACCGATCGTCGCGCTGGTGCAGGAGGTTGACCGTCCTATGACGGACCGCAATGCGTTCCAGGAGTTGGACCACATCGGCCTGTTTCAAAGCTGCACCAAGTGGGTTCGTCGGGTCACCGAAGCCAGTCGAATCGAAGATTACGTCGATATGGCTTTCACCATCGCAACCAGTGGCAGACCGGGTCCGACGGCTCTGCTGCTGCCGGCGGATCTTTTGAAGGAACCGGCTGGGGTCTTCGGACGCCGCCAGTCATGCCTGGGCAATTACCCGCTCGATCGAGCGCTCCCCGATGCTGCTCAAATTGACGCCGCGGCGGATCTGATCGCCGCCGCGCAGAATCCCGTGGTGATGGCAGGAGGTGGCGTGCACCTGTCCGGTGCGGCGGCCGAGCTCGCGGCGCTGCAGGAGGGAGCACACTTGCCGGTGATGACCACCGTGATGGGCAAGGGGGCGGTCAGCGAGGAACATCCCCTGTCCCTCGGGGTAGGCGGCAACACGCTTGGCCGGCTCTCGTCCGGGCGCCACCTGCGCCCCATGATCGAGAATGCCGACTTGGTTATTCTCGTCGCTACGCGAACGCAGCAAACCAGTACCGACTCCTGGACGCTGTTTTCCCCTGGTGCCCGATATATCCATATCGACATCGACCATGCCGAGGTCGGACGCAATTACGAAGGCTTGCGTCTGGTCGGTGATGCCAAGCTGACGTTGGCGGCGCTCACTCAACGCCTGCGCGGGCGCCGGAAATCGTCCGGCGATGTAGTGCGTCAGATCGCGGCGGCGCGAGCGCGACACGAAAACGAGATCGCGCCGCTGCTGCGCTCCGATGCAATCCCGATCCGGCCGGAGCGGTTGATGGCCGACCTCCAACAGGTGCTGACTCCAGATACCATTGTCGTTGCCGACTCCAGCTATTCGCACGTCTGGGTAGCCAGCTACCTGCGGGCGCTTATACCCGGAATGCGCTTCCTTACCCCGCGCGGCCTCGCAGGGCTAGGCTGGGGCCTGCCGATGGCTATCGGCGCCCGCGTGGCGAGCCCGACAAGCCCGGTGCTTTGTGTTGGGGGCGATGGAGGCTTTGGTCACGTCTGGTCCGAACTTGAGACTGCACGCCGCACCCGGACGCCGATCGTCGTGACGGTGCTGAACAACGGTGTGCTCGCCTACCAGAAGGACGCCGAGGATGTGAAGTTCGGTCGCCATACCAGCGGGTGCATGTTCTCACCGGTCGATCACGCGCAGATCGCGCGGGCGTGTGGCTGCCGCGGCGTCAGGATCGAGCGGCCCGGCGATTATCTGGACGCGGTGCGCGCGGCACTCGCTGTCCCGGAAACGACCGTAATCGACGTGATAACGGATCCGGAAGCGTATCCGCCCATCACGCTATTCGATAACAAGCTGGAAGCAGTGCGACAGGCGAGGCTCTAGGAGTTTGTCGGACTTAGCCCCGACAAACTCCTAATGCAAAACCGGCGCCATGAAAATTGCAAAAGAGGATGACGGATATGCGAATTTACCCCTGTTTTTCTTCATATTCGGCCGCTTCGGGTGGGTTTTCTTCCGAATGGTCAGCCGGTTTTGCTTTTAGCAGCCTGTCGAACTGTTAAGTCCGACAGGCTGCTAGGTCGACAAGAGAGCCGCAGGTTAGGGGCGTTCATCGGCTGCGGCCAGCAAAGTAAACGCGTTCCGGTCAATTTGGTTGGCTTACCCAAGGAGATTCGAAATGACGAAGTTTGAAGACTACGGGCAGAAATTCGAGAACATTCGCTTCCGGCGCGAGGACGGTATCCTGGAAATGACGCTGCACACGAAAGGCGACTCGCTGCGCATGGGTCCCGTCCCGCACGCGGAGATGGAGCGGGCCTTCCTGGACATCGGCCACGATCCCGAGAACCAGGTGATCATCCTCACGGGCACCGGAGCGGAATTCACCGGGCCTGAGATCACGCCTTCCACCGGCCGCTCAGTGCCCAAGCTGACCCCTGAGCAATGGATGAGGCTGGGGTCCGAAGCGAAACGCTTTACGATGAACATGCTGTCGATCGAGGTGCCGATGATTGCTGCCGTCAACGGGCCGTCGCTGCGCCACACCGAATTGCCGCTCATGTGCGACATCGTGCTGGCGGCCGAGGGGGCTGCCTTCCAGGATTCGGCGCATTTTCGCAGCGGCATGGTGCCGGGCGATGGCATTAACGTGATTTTTCCGATGTTAATGGGTCTCGGCCGTGCCCGCTACTTCCTGCTCACCGCGCAAGTGCTCTCTGCCAAGGAGGCGTTGCAATATGGTCTCGTTAATGAAGTCCTGTCGAGGGAGACGCTGCTGCCGCGCGCTTGGGAACTCGCGCGACAGATCATGAAGACACCCGAAATCGTTCGGCGCTATACACGGGTGATGCTGAGTGAGTATCTGCGGCGCCCGATGAACGACCTGCTTGGGCATGGACTTGCTCTCGAGGGATTGGGGATCTGCCAATGAACGGTGCTCTTGCTCCGGCACGCCCTTCTTGTCTGGACCGGGTGCGAGTGCTGCCCGGCGATAGTGCGGCCAGGACGGCGCTGCATCAAGAAGAGGTGTAAGCATGGCGAAAATCGCCTACGTTGGCGTGGGCGCTATGGGACAGGCCTTGATCCAGCGGCTGCTCGCCGCGGGACATGCCGTCACGGCATACAACCGTAGCGTCGAAAAAACGCGCCGGGTCCAGCAGGCGGGCGCTGCCATAGCACCGACCCCGCGCCTCGCGGCGCAAGGGGCCGACGCGGTTTTCTGTTCCGTTACCGACGACGAAGCGTCTCGGGCGGTGTGGGCCGGGCCCGACGGCGTGCTTTCGGCTGAACTGCGCCCATCAACTTTCATGATCGAGTGCTCGACACTTTCCCATGACTGGGTGCTCGAACTCGCCGCATTGGTGACAAGGCGCGGTTTTCGCTACATCGACTGTCCCGTCTCGGGACGGCCAGATGCCGCTGAAGCCGGAGATCTCAGACTGTTCCTAGGGGCCAGCCCGGCCGATCTGGCCGAGATCCGGCCGCTTCTCGAGTCGTTAGGCACGAAGATCCAGTTCTTTCACTTCGGGCCCGTCGGCGCGGGAACCGCGTTCAAATTGATACACAACCTCAACGGCGCGATTCAGGTGGCGGCGATCGCGGAAGCAATGGCGCAGGCCGAGGCAGCGGGCATAGACCTGCATGTTGCCGCCCAGGGATTCGCGGCAGGCTATGGCGGAAGCCGCCACGTTAGGCAGCACTCAGCGGTCATGGCTGAAGGAAAGAAGGGACAGGAGGTTGCATTCTCCGGGCGCGGACGCCTGAAAGATGCGCTCTACGGCATGCGCTTGGCCGAGAAACTGGGGCGGCAGGCTCTCGTCGGCACGGCAGCTGCGGACGCGTGGAGTCAAATGGTCAAATCGGGCATGGGAGACGCCAACGATAGCGAGTTGATCGATGTGCTCCGAGCGGCAGCCGGCGCCGATAAAACCCAGGAGCCTTAGAGTGAAGTGCTGAAGAACTCAATTTCTGGGTGCAGACCAACGGCGTGCTTGCGGCGCACCGGCAAAACGCAACTCGCTACTGAAGCTGGATTCCGGCGGCCTTGACCAGCTTGCCCAGTCTCTCCATGTCGGAGCGGATGGTCGCTGCCATTTGCTGCGGCGCGTTGCCGACGGGCTCGCCCGCTCCCTCGCGCTCGAGCCGGCCGCGGAACTCAGGCAGTTGCAGCGTCTTGACGACGTCGCCGTGCAGCCGGGCGAGGATCGCGGCCGGTGTTTTCGCTGGCGCCCAGGTGGCGAACATCAATAGATCGGGACGTGGCCCCCGAGCGTATCGATCCGCGCCATGATGTCGGCGCCGCCGCCCGGCGGCCACGCCACGACCATGCGCACCGCCTTGGAAGGATAGCTTTGCGCGGCCGCATTCACGGACAACGCGCACAGCAGAATGCCAAGCAGTCGGTTGATTCTCATTGTGTTGTTCCCCGGAAAAGTAGCGTCATGGTAACAAAAGCTGGAACCGGTGACACCCTGCCGAAAGCCCACATCATGCTGGTCGCAAGATCCGGTGCCCGGCGGCGATTTATTGGGGCGAAAAAAGCCACACCGAGAAGTTCTTCAACCCGCGCGAGGCGTGGCTGCAGTATTGCTCGAACATCTTGCGCATGCGCGCGCTGCCGTGCGGCCACTATCCGGCGGAGCAGGCGCCTGAGGAGACGTACGCCGAGCTCCAGGGCTTTTTCAAGTCATAAAATCCAAGCAGCCGCAAATGGACGCCGATGAAAACCTCAGGCCTCGAGGTCAGACTCGACTTACGTGTATGAGTGAGCACCGATCCTGGGGTTCGGTGTTTGTCGGGATGTCACCGATTGGCCCGCCTGCCGCGCTGCTCCCCACCGTTTTCTACTTCGCTTCCAGCCTCGCCGCTTTGATGACCCTGGTCCACTTTTCGGTCTCGGACTTGATATATGCCGCGAATTGTTGCGGCGTGCTTGACAGCGCATCGATGCCGCTATCGAGCAGCACTTTCCTGACATCAGGCATGTTGAGAATTGCGGCGGTCTCATTGTGCAGCCGGTCGATGATGGATTGCGGCGTGCCGGCCGGCGCGACCATGCCGTACCAATTACTTGCCTCGTAGCCTTTGAGCCCGGATTCAGCGACGGTCGGCACCTCAGGCAGCGCCGCGGCGCGCTTGCCGCCCGTTACCGCCAGCGCGCGCGCTCTGCCGGACTTCACCGCGGGCATCGCGGTCGATATCACCGCTACGAAGATTTCGACGTGCCCCGCGATGAGATCGGTGAGCGCCGGACCGCCGCCCTTGTAGGGCACGTGGACCATATCCACGCCGGCCATGTTCTTGAAAAGCTCTCCGGCCAAATGCCCAGGGCTCGCGAGCCCCGAGGACGCGTAGTTGAAGGCGCCGGGCTTTTTCTTCGCGAGGGCGATCAACTCCTTGAGTGTGCGCGTCGGCAGCGTCGGGTGCACGATAAAGATGTTCTGCAAGGACACCGCCTGCGAGATCGGTGCGAAGTCCTTCAGCGGGTCGTACGGCACCTTGGTGGTCGCCGGGCTCAGGACCAGAGAGCCGATGGTGGCGAGATGGATGGTGTGGCCGTCCGGCGGAGCCTTCGCCGCAAGATCGGATCCGATGACGCCGTTCGCCCCCGGACGATTATCGACGATGAATTGCTGCTTGAAAATCTGCGTGTACTTCGGCGCCATCAGGCGCGCGATCAGATCGGTCGCCCCGCCGGGCGGGAAACCGATGATGATGCGCACCGGCTTCGTCGGATATTCCTGCGCATGGCCGGCAGCGGCCGGCACCACCGCCGCGAGCAATATTGCCACGGCTCGAAAGAACAACTGCCAAGCGTTCATACTTTCCTCGTTATCGCGCCGCGAAGCGAGATCAGTTGACTTTGATCCCGGCCGCCTTGATCACCTTCGCCCACTTCGCCATCTCTGACTTCATGTATGCAGCGAACTCTTCGGGCGTGCCGGCCGCGGCCTCCAGTCCCTGCTTGAACAGGAATTCCTTGATGTCGGGCAGGTTAAGCGCCGCCGCGAACTCCTTGTTCAGGCGGTTGATGATGGGCCGGGGCGTGTTCGCCGGAACCAGGACGCCGTTCCAGTTGTTGGCTTCGAACCCCGGCAGGCCTGCTTCCGCAATGGTCGGCAGTTCCGGCACCAGTGAGGAGCGTTTTGCGGTGGTCACTGCGAGAGCCCTGATCTTGCCGGCCTTGATGTGTCCGATCGAGCTTGCCGCGGTGGCGAAGATCATCTGGATGTTGCCGGCGAGCAGATCCACTATCGCGGGGCCGCCGCCCTTGTACGCCACGTGGGTGATCTTGGTTCCGGCCTGGAGGTTGAAGAGTTCCACCGCCAGGTGGCCGGCGCCCCCGACGCCCGAGGAGCCGCAGTTGAGCGGCTTGGACTTGGCCAGGGCGATGAGCTCCTTGACCGACTTTGACGGCACCGAGGGATGCACCACCAGGATATTGGTGGAGTCTGCCGCGCGCGTCACCGGCGCCAGGTCCTTGAGCGTATCGAATGGCATCTTCGTGGCGAGGCTGGGATTGATCACGAGTGCGATCGTTCCCAATAGCACCGTGTAGCCGTCGGGGGTGGCGTTCGCCACGATGTCCGCGGCGATCGTTCCCGAGGCTCCCGGGCGGTTGTCCACGATGACTTGCTGGCCGAGCGCCGCCGTCAGCTTCTGGCTGATGGCGCGCGCGGTGGTGTCGGTGCCGCCACCGGGAGCGAAACCGACCACCAGGCGAACCGGTTTAGTGGGGTAATCTGCGGCGGCCGCCAGCGTGGCGGCGTTCGTTATCCAAACGCTGCCCAGCGCAACGACCAGAATTGCAGGGTGCCACGTGCGTTTTGTCATGTTTCCTCCTCGTTGTAAGACCCTGACGCATTATACAAAAGACCGCCCCGAACCGGCGCCGTTGTCCGGTTCGCGCAGTTCAGTGCAGCCGGGCCGCTGCGAGCTTGACGGCGATCTCGAGCGCATGCTCGATCGCACCGGGATCGGCTTTACCCTGGCCGACGATATCAAACGCCGTGCCGTGCGCGGGCGTGGTGAACACGATTTTCAGGCCCGCGGTGACGGTAACGCCTTTGTTGAAGCTGATCAGCTTGGTCGCGATCTGGCCCTGGTCATGATACATCATCACCACGCCGTCGAATTCACCGCGCAACGCCTTGAGAAAAATCGCATCCGACGGAATCGGTCCTGCGCAGGCTATGCCCGCAGCGCGCATGGTCTCGACGGTGGGCCGGATGATGCGAATCTCCTCATCGCCGAAGAGCCCGTTTTCGCCGCCGTGCGGGTTGAGCGCCGCCACGCCGATGCGGGGCGCGGCGTGTCCCACGGCGCGCAACGTATCATGGGCGAGCGTAATCGTAGCGCTGATGCGTTCGGGCGTGATCATGCCGATGGCCTCGCGCAGCGCGACATGGGAAGTCACGCGGAACGTGTTGAATTCCCTGATCACGTTCATTTCGCCGAAGAAGCCGCCGTGACGGGTGAGCTTGGCGAACATCTGGTGTTCGTCGTGGAAATTCCAGCCGCCGCCGTGGAGCGCCGCCTTGTTGAGGGAGGCGAAGCAGATGCCGTCGAGTTGCCCGGCGAGCGCGAGATCGATCATGTATTTGAGCGTCTCCCCGGTCAGGCGGCCGGATTCAGCCGACACCTCGCCGCGCTTGAACCGCGCGGGATCGATGTTGCCGAGATCGACGAGCGGCACCTCCGCGCGCGACCAATCGACATCGTCCAGTGACTTGTAGCTGCGCCAGGCGAACTGGACGCCGGCATCCTGCATGCCGAGTTCGAGCACCCGCGCATCGCCGATCACGGCGAGCCGCACTGTGTTTTTCGTGGCGCCGGTGGCGAGCAGCCTGGCGCAGATTTCCGGCCCGATGCCGGTCATGTCGCCGAGCATCAGTCCAATGGTTGGAATGCGTTGGTTCATGTCTACAAACTCCTGTACTTCGTGAGGCGTGAGGGCGGGAGGGCGTGAGAGCGGAAGAGCGTCAGGGCGGAAGGGCGGGAGAGCGTGAGGGCGGAGAACGAAGTAGCATCTAACGATTTTCCCATCTCCCGATCTCCCGACCTCGCGACTTCACGGCTTTCTAACGATCTCCTGACTTCACGACTTACGGCAGTTTGCACCCGTGTCACTTGCGGTGCTTGGCTTTCACCATCTTGCGTGGCATGGTTTTCCTGGCTTTTGCCTTCGCTGCGGGCTTGGCGCCCGCAGCGAGCAGCCGCGTGAGTTCACGAATGCTCTTCAGTTTTTCCAGCCCGAAAACAAGTTCGACCACATTGTCGGCGTTGGCCCGGGACAGTTTTCCCCAGGCGGCGCATTCGAGAAACTTGTCGGCCAGTTCCCGATCGCTCATCGGGTTGTCGGGGCTGCCTTTGCCGAAATCGGCGCGGCCGCTGATTTTTCTGCCGTCGTTTAACTCGATTTCGATGATGGTTGTCATTTTCTCATAGCCGGCGGCCTCCGCTTCGGGATGCACGCCGAATTCGACCTTCTCGATCATCTTCTGCACGTCAGGCCGGTTGACGACCTTGTCGGTGAACTCCGCCAGCCCCGCTTTCCTTTCGAGCAGCAGGATCGCCATGCAGAACTCCATGCTGAACTTGGCCTGCAGCTCGTTCTTCGGCCGGCGGTGAATGAGCGCGTTCGGCATATGGCGGTTGGTGCCGACCTTTATCCTGACCACCTGTTCGGGCCGGATGTCGTGTTCGCGGATCAAGCTGAGCATCTTCCCCATGCCGGGATGCGTGAGCGAACCGCTCGGATGCGGCTTGATTGACACACCCGGGAACGCGAAGGTCCACGGATTGCCGAGCTTGCCTTCGATCGCCGCCGCGTCGTAGCCGCCACCGGCGGCCATGAAGAAACCGCGGTTGGCCTCGAGCACGAACGGTGTTGCGGTCCAGCCGAGCTTGGCGAATTCCGCCGCCACGACGCCGCTCTCGCACGAGCGGCCGGGATGGAATGGCTTGGTCATGGTGCCGAAGTTTTCCCTCAGGCCCGCCGCCTGGCTGGCGCCGATACCGATCGCACGCTGCGTTTGTTCCGGATTGAGGCCGAGTAGCTTGGCCGCGCCCGCAGTGGCGCCGATGGTGCCGATCGTCGCAGTCGAGTGAAATCCGTGATCGTAGTGCCGCGGGTTGATCGCTTCCGCCACCTTGGTCTCGACCTCCACCGCGATCTGGTAGGCGGTCAGCACATCGAGCCCCGATCGGTTGCCGAGCTCGCCGAGCGCCAGCACCGGCGGCAGCGCCGGCGCGGTGGGGTGAGTGAGGAGTCCGTAGACACGGTCCTTCGCCACCGCGAGCTGGGTGTCGTCGTAATCGTCGGCGTGGATCGCGATGCCGTTGGCGAAGGCCGCGAAGCGCGCCGGCACCTTCAGGTTGGTCCCGATCACGGTGCAGCCCTTGTCGGTCGGGCAGCCGAACGTCCTGAAATAGCTGCGGACGATATGTCCCGATTCCGCCGCGTTGCCGGCGAGCGCCAGGCCGACGCCGTCCAATATCGAGCGTTTGGCAAGGTGCATGACATCGGCCGGAATATCGCGGGCTTGGGTGTCTGTGATAAATTTTGCGACGTAAGCGGTGAGAGAGGGGACAGTGGTCATGAGGCGTTTTCAACCAATTGGTGAGGCGTTTAATACCACATTCCCCCTCTTCCTGCCAATGGGTTGCGCCAATCCTGACCCCTTTGGCTGCGTCTTGATTGCTGAATATATCCATTGAAGAACGTTTGCGGCACACTCAAAGACGCCCCATGAAAGCCTGCTAGAATACCAACCTCTCCGCGCTGATTTTCTTTGCACCCCAGCAGCGCGACATGAAAATCCGTTCAGGAGAATCAATGGGCTCGACCATCGCCGAAAAAATTCTCGGCGCTCATGCCGGCGGCAGCCCCGTCAAGGCCGGGGACGTCGTGGTCGCCAGTGTCGATTTTGCGATGGTGCACGATGCGCGCGCCGCCAACGCGCTCAAAATGATGGCGAAGCTGCGTGGCGGACATGACGATGTCGCGTTGCCATTCGCCGCCAGGACCGCGTTCGTTCTCGATCACTATTCACCGCCGCCCAACATGGAGGCGGCGAACACCCACGTCGCGATGCGCGCCTTCGCCGACGCGCACGGCGCGATCCTCTACGATGTGGGCGATGGCATCTGTCATCAGGTGCTGCCGGAGGGCGGGCACCTCACTTGCGGCGATCTGGTGGTCGGCACCGACACGCACTCGACGACCTACGGCGCGTTCAACGCGCTCGGCACCGGCGTCGAGGGCACGGACGTATCTGCGGTAATGATGACCGGCAAGCTCTGGTTCCGCGTGCCGGAGACCATCCGCGTGGAATTGAAGGGGCGGCTTGCGCCCGGCGTGTGGGCGAAGGATGTGACGCTCGCCATGCTGGGGCGGCTCGGCGCCGAGGGCGCCAACTACCGCGTCCTCGAGTACTGCGGTGGCGCGGTAGCGGCGATGGAGATCGACGACCGCATGACACTTGCGAATCATGCCGCCGAGTTGGGCGCCAAGGCGGCAATCCTCGATGCGGACGAAAGAACCTTCGCCTGGCTCAAGGCCCACGGGGCGCGCGCTCCGAAACCGGTCAGGGCCGACGCGGATGCGCGCTACGTCGAGCGCATCGACATCGACGCATCAACGCTGCCGCCGCAGGTCGCGCACAATCATCGCATCGACGATGTGGTCGGGGTGCCAGAAGTCAAAGGCCGGAAAATCGGCATCGCGCTGATCGGCACCTGCACCAACGGCCGGCTCGACGATATCCGCCAGGCAGTGGCGATCCTCAAGGGCAAGCGCATCGCGAAAGGCGTGCGCATGATCGTCACGCCCGCTTCGCGCCAGGTTTATCTCGCCGCGGCGCGTGAAGGCTTGATCGAGGCGCTGACTGCGGCCGGCGCATCGGTGGAAGCGGCCGGCTGCGGCACCTGCGTTAGTATCACCGGACATCTGATTACCGGTGACGGAGAGGTGGTGATTTCCAGCGCGAACCGCAATTTCAAGGGCCGGCTCGGCAATCCCGGATCCGAAATCTGGATCGGTTCGGCGGCGACCGTTGCCGCTTCCGCGCTTACCGGTTATATCACTGATCCACGTACAGTCGAGGGCGGAGAGTGGCGGCCGGAAACCGGAACCGACAGGAACCGCAGATGAACGATAACATAATGAATATCCGTGGTAGAGCGCACCTTCTCGGCGATGGGGTCAACACGGATATCCATTGCTCGAGCAAATATTTGCCGGGCCGGGACAACGCCTATGTCGCGCAGCACGCGTTCGAGCAGGTGGCGCCGGGATTTGCCTCGCGTTTCAAACCGGGCGATGTCATCGTGGCGGGCAGGAACTTCGGCATCAACTCTTCGCGCGAGCAAACGGTGCAGGTGATGCGTCTGATGAGTGCGGCGGCGGTCGTCGCGTCTTCATTCGGCCGGCAGTTCTTCCGCAACGCCATCAACAATGGTTTGCCGGTGGTCGAGTGCGACATCTCCGGTATTGCGGAAGGCGACGCGATCGAAATTGATCTTGCAGCCGGCCTCGTAACGGTGGTCGGCCGAGGGATCTCACGTGAAGTGCCGCCGCTTCCGCGCGAAGTCCAGGCAATCCTTGCCGCGGGCGGCCTGATTCCCTTCCTTCAACGGCATCCGGACTGGAAACTGGCCTGAAACCGTGAACGAGTGAACGGGGTGAACAAGTGAACGGGCAAAAACAAAGGAATGCCCTTCTCCCCGCTACCGGGGGAGAGCCTGCGTAGCGGGCGAGGGGGCCGACTCGTTCACCCGTTCACCCCATAGGCGTGTCCCTGCGGTAAATTATCATTGTTCGTTGCTGGATGGATCCATGAAGATAGAGCGCGTCGAAGTGTTCGGAGTGGCCGTGCCGCTGATCGGCGAATACAAGAACGCCTATCGCAGCAAGTCGATTCAGAAAAGCGCCATCGTCAGGATCACTGCTACCGGCGGCGCC
>MERI01000175.1 GCA_001772005.1 Betaproteobacteria bacterium RIFCSPLOWO2_12_FULL_62_58
ACTTGGCTCGCAGAACCGCTTCGGTGTCCATGGACCCATACCATGACACCAAATACATAAATGTTCAAGTTATTGTTGCTAAATGCCTAACGCCGTATCCGATTGACGAGATCCTCGTCGCTGCCTGAACGATGAACGATGAATGATGAATGATGAAGGAAGGGCACTGGTCACGTTTTTCCAGTCACGCTTCATCAGTCACGACTCACGGATTGAGAAAGGAGCAGCCTGATGAAAACCAACGCACTGTTTCCAATCGGTATGGCGCTGGCGGCGGCGTGCAGTGGACCGATTGCGCGCGCGGCGGATGCGGCGAAGGATTATCCCAGCCGGCCGATTCGTCTCATTATGCCCAACGCACCGGGCAGCTCGGCCGACACCATGGGCCGCATCGCGGCGGCCAGGCTGGGTGAGGTGCTCGGCCAGCAGATCGTGGTGGACAACCGCGCGGGCGCGGGCGGCGTCGTCGGCATGGAGATCGGCAAGAACTCGAACCCGGACGGCTACACGCTGATCACGACCTCGCTCGGCGCCCTGACGGTGTCGCCCCACATCCGCAGGAACCTGCCGTACGATCCGATGAAGGATTTCGAGTACGTCACGCTCTACTCGCGCCAGGGCAACGTGCTGGTCGTCAACCCGGCGCTTCCCGTGAAGAGCGTGAAGGAGTTGATCGAGTACGCGAAGGCCAGGCCGGGCAAGGTCAACATGGCCACCGCGGGTATCGGCGCGCAGAGCCATCTTAACGGGACCGCCCTGATGATCGCGGGCGGGTTCGAGTCCGTCCACGTGCCATACAAGGGCGGCGGCCCCTCGACGGCCGCCGTGATCGCGGGCGAGGCCCAGTGGTCGATCGCACCGGCCGGCGCGATGATGTCCCATGTCAGGGCCGGCCGGCTGCGGGCGATCGGGCATACACTGCCGCAGCGCTCGCCCCTGATGGGTGACATTCCGGCGATCGCCGAGACTCTGCCGGGATTCAAGTACATCGCTTTTTCCGGTTTTCTGGCGCCGAAGGGAACGCCCAAGCCCGTCGTGCAGAAGATCGGCGCGACGATGGCGAAGGTGGTCAACACCCCGGAGATGCGGGAGCAACTCGCATTGCAGGGCGCGGAGCCCGCGACCGGCACGTCCGAGGAATTCCGCAAGGCCGTGCAGCAGGAACTCATCGAGACCGGCAAGCTGGTAAAGACAATTGGCCTGAAGGCCGAGTAGCCGACTTTCGGTGAATGCGTGAACGAGTGAACGGGTGAAAAGTTGAACGCGAAATCAAGGAAGAGAAATGGCGAAGAAAGCAAGGAAGGCGACGGATTCCAGGCCGAAGCGGAAGGCGCAGCAGGCAAAATACCCCCGGATAGACGAACGCGCCGCGGCGAATTTCGTTTCGTTGCAGGAGATCGTGCTCGCGGCGCGGCGCAATTTGCCGCAGGAATTGTGGGACCACCTGTCCGGCGGATCGGATTCGGAAACCACGCTTTGGCGCAACCGCCAGGCGCTCGACAGCCTCGCGTTACGCCAGCGCGTGCTGGTCGATGTCCGGAACATTGACATCACCACGACCCTGCTGGGTAAGAAGCTCTCCAGCCCCGTGTTTCTGGCGCCCGTCGGTGGATTCGTGGGGTTTGCACATCCGGAGGGCGCGTGCAACGTCGCCCGGGCCGCGGTCGCGCACGGCACGGCTGCATTCATCAGCACCGCGGCCAAGCCAAGCCTCGAGGCGGCCCAGGCCGCGGTCAAGGAGCCGCTCATCTTCCAGCTCTACGTCAGGGCCGATCGCAAGTGGGTGGAAGACATACTCGATCGCGCGAAAGCGGCCGGCTACCGCGCCCTGTGCGTATGCGTGGACCGCAATTATTATGGCCGCCGCGAGCGCGACATCATCGGCCGCGCCCATGTGCGGGAAGGCTTCGGCGATCCCAGCTACCAGATGGCTCTCAGTTGGAAGGATCTCATCTGGATGAAGGAGCGCATGAAACTGCCTCTCATCGTCAAAGGCGTTGCCACCGCGGAGGACGCTCGTATGTCGGTCGAGCACGGCGCCGACGTCGTATATGTCTCGAATCACGGCGGGCGGCAGCTCGACCACGGCCAGGCGACCATCGAAATGCTGCCGGAGGTGGTGGTGGCCGTGGACGGCCGGGCGGAAGTGCTGTTCGACGGCGGCGTATTGCGCGGCACCGATGTCGTGAAGGCGATCTGCCTGGGCGCGCGCGCTGTCGGCGTCGGCAAGATGCTCGGGTGGGCGCTTGGGGCGGCCGGGGAAGCGGGCCTCAAGCGGATGCTCGAATTGATGGACGTGGAAATCCGCACCGCGATGGGCCTGATGGGCGTCACCTCGCTCGCCCAACTGAATCCGTCCTGGGTGCGTCCGGCACAGCCGGTGCGCCCGGCGAGCCAGACGAACGCTTATCCGTGGTTCGAAGAGCAGAACATCAAAGGAAGCCGCCGATGAATTCTTCTCAATACCCCCTTGAGGGGTGCGCCGATAAACGCCGATCAGGCAGCGGTAAGAGGAAACTCATCACTCATCACTCATCACTCATCATTCCTCTCAAGATTGCGCCGCGACTGCGCGCAATCATGCGGCAAGAGTATCCGCGCTTTTCCGACGCCGAGTATGCGCGGCGGCACAAGGCGCTGGCGGCGGCGATGCAGGAGGCGGGGGCGGACACGCTGCTCGTGGTCACCGAGAACCGCTCCGGCAATGCGCCGCAGTGGGTGACCGGATGGCCCGGAACCGTCGAGGCCTACGTCGTGTTCCGGCCCGGCGAGCAGATGTGGATGACGGTGGAGTGGGTCAACCACTATCCCCTGGCGAAGAAGATGTGCGCCCACATGGACGTGGTGTGGGGCGAGCACCGCGGGCCGGAGAAGCTGCTCGCGGAGCTGAAGCGCCGCGGCGCGAAGCGGGTGGCGATCATCGGGCCGCTTCGGGTCGCCAAGTACCGCGCCCTCGAGCAGCATTTCGAGATGGTGTCGCTCGACGCCAAGTACATCCGCATGCGCACGATCAAGTCGGCGGAAGAGCTCGACTGGATCCGCATCGGCGCGGCGATGTCCGATGCCGGGCTGGCGGCGCTGATGGCGGGGACGAAGCCGGGGCTTACCGAGCGCGAGCTGGGGGCGATCGTCGAGAGCGCCTACATCAAGCATGGAGGCACGACGATGATCCATTACATCGGCGTGACTTCCATGAAGAACCCGCACATCTACGTGCCGCCGCAGCACCACTCGCCGCGCAAGGTGAAGAAGGGCGACATGGTGTTCTGCGAGCTGTCTGCCTACTGGTGGGACTACGCGGGGCAGGTGCTGCGCACGTTCACGGTGGAGGCGGACGCGACGCCGCTCTACCGCGCCCTTTACGAGACGGCGGAGACCGCTTTCGACGCAGTGACGAAGGTGGCGCGGCACGGCACGACGATGCAGGAGATCGTGGACGCGACCAGCATCATCGAGAAGAACGGCTTCACGATCTGCGACGACCTCATGCACGGCTTCGGCGGCGGCTACTTCCAGCCCATCATCGGCACCAAGAGCCGGCCGGCGGGACCCAAGCTGCCCGACATGACGCTGGAAGAGAACATGACGGTCGTGGTGCAGCCCAACGTCATCACCCGCGACCAGAAGGCCGGCGTACAGGTCGGCGAGCTCATCCGGATCACCAAAACCGGCTTCGAGCGGCTGCATACCGCGCCGCGCGGCCTGTTCCAGGTGGGCTGAACAAGCCGGTGATGAGTGATGGGTCTCCTGCGCAGCGGGCTTCCCGTCACCCGGCAGCCTCCGACATTCCTTCATGAGATACGACGACTGTAGTGTCGGCTGCCTTGCGCGCCACCGGGGGTCACATCCCCGAACAAGTTCGGGGCCCCTGTTCCACCCCTCGACGCGCTACCTCGTCACCCTTATCTCGTTACCCCAAATCGTCACTATGCTTCAATGGGGATCTGCCCCCATTCATTTTGATAGGAGAGATCGCTTTGAGAATTGTAGATATCCCGCCATACCAGAGAGAAGGCGTTAACTACAGCCCGACCGAAGGGCACTTCATGATGCGTGATCTCATCTCCAGTATGAAAGCAAAAGGACAACTGGACGGCGTCGAGATCGATATCGACGAGGGAGAACCCACGGACCATGGAGCGGAGACCCGTGACGAGGTCGTCGTGTCGACCATAGCGGTGGGCGTCGTCAAGCGGGTCAAGGCCGTTTGCGAGATGGGCAAATACGATGCGATTATCACGCAGGCGGGGATAGAGCCGGGATTCCTGGCCGCGCGGTCGGTTTCCACGCTGCCCATTGCTTACCCCGTTCACTCGGCCCTTCACTTCGCGTCTCTCCTGGGTGAAAAATTTTGCGCCCTGACAACGACGGACGCCCAGGCCATGATCGTCAGGCGCAACGCCCAACTTTATGGCATGAACCACAAGCTGACGAGCGTCAGATATGTGTCACGCTCGTCCACCTTTACCATGGCGCTCGTTCGCAAATACAAGAAGGCGGAGCGGATGAACAGTCCCGAGGTAAAGGAGTTCGTGGGCGCCATAGTGGATCAGTTTGTCCGGGCGATCGAGGATGAGGGCGTGGACTCCGTGATCATCGGCTCTCCGCATCAACAATGTTTTCTCGATGAAGTCAGGCTGGGCCTCGATGCCAAGGGTTACCACGAAATAAATCTCATCGGGGCGTTCCCGGCTGCTGTTGAAATGGCCAGGGCCATGGTAAACATGAAGTTGAAGCAATCTCCAAGGGCCTATCCAACGGATTCATTGAAAGCAAAGCCGGCCTTCAGGTAAGGCCGGGAGATTGGGAAATCGGAAGATCGAAAAGCAATGCTGTCGTTCCCTCTCACGCTCTAACGCCCTCCCGCCCTCCCGTCCGCTCGCCCCTCGAGAGCCTGAAGGTTTGCGCTGAGTTAGCAGGAGGATTCATGCTGCAACCGCGTATCGCTGTAGGAATATTTGCCATTGGCCTGATGGTTCTGGGCGCAGGTTCGGCGTCCGGCCAGAATTATCCGACCAAGCCCGTCCGTATCGTCACCACTGTGACCGGCGGCAGCCAGGATCTGACGGCACGGCTCATCGCACCGAAGCTCGCGGAGCGCCTGGGTCAGCAGGTCATCGTCGACAATCGGGGCGGGATCATCTCGATGGAGCTTGTGGCCAAGGCGCCGGCCGATGGCTACACCCTGCTCCTCGCCAGCGCCAGCCTCTGGACCTCGCAGTTTTTGCGAGACGATGTGCCCTGGGATGTGATGAGAAACTACTCGCCGATCGCATTGTTGGTGACCTCGCCCAACATTCTTGTTGTGCATCCGTCGTTGCCGGTAAGGTCCGTCAAGGCATTGATCGCTTTGGCCAAAGCCAAAGCGGGAGAGCTCAACTATTCTTCGGGTCAATCCGGCGCTTCATCGCACATTGCGGGGGAATTGTTCAAGGCCATGGCCAGCGTCAATATCGTGCGTGTTGCCTACAAAGGCCAGGGACCGGCGATGCTCTCCCTGATTACCGGCGAAGCGCAGTTGAGTTTCCCCAATGCGGCTTCGGCGACGCCGTTCATGAAGTCGGGCAAAGTCAGAGCCCTGGCGGTCACTTCCGCCCAGCCGTCTGCGCTGGCTCCCGGTCTGCCGACGGTAGCGGCTTCGGGACTGCCTGGTTATGAATCGAAAGCGATGCTGGGAATGTTTGCGCCCGCCAGGACGCCGGCGCCGATCATCGATCGGCTGAACCTGGAAATCGGCCGCGTCCTGAACAGCGCTGATGTAAAGCAGCGGCTTTTCGACTCTGGAGCAGAAGTAGTCGCGAGTTCGGCGGCGGAGTTAACAGCCGCGATCAAATCCGAAATGGCTACGACCGGCAAGCTGATCAAGGATGTCGGCATCCGCACCAGGTAGGGCGCGGTGACGCAGTGACGAAGTGACGAAGTGACGAAGTGACGCAGTGACGGTAAAGCTTCACCGCGAAGGCCGCGAAGGACGCAAAGGGAAAGAAAAGCTTTACCGCGAAGGGAATAATAATAAAGTCCAAAGTAAAACCTGAAGGTCGCGAAGGGACCGCGCCAAGATTGACTACGTGATGGCGGGTATTGATGGATTCGACGACGCGGAGGTTCGGGAGATGCTCCGGTGGGCCGCGCACAATCACAGCCAGTACGGTTAGGCTGAGCGCCAGTTTCTGTCCCAAACAGCAGTTATGGGCCCATAAACTCATTGACTTGTGGTCGGCACGCTGCCGTTATACATTGTCCCGCCCGCAAGATCGTTTCGCAATGAGCGTTTGCGAGCAATAGAACGCGTTCCAGTGCTTTGCAGGAATGCTGACTGAGTGAGGAGGGTAACGGTGTTCACTAACAATCCGTTCGCAGCGGTGACAGATTTCTTCTCACCGCTTGCGATGCAGATCTACATCGTTCTGATGGTCCTTGCCGTTGTCATCGGAACGTTGCTCGACGTCTATCACAAGGGCAGCGCCAAATTCTTCGCGCAGCGCAAGGCAAAATCAAGGGCTGCCGCAGAGAGGCCGCTTAGCGGTGGAGAGACCTTCTCACTCGCGCTCGAAACCGTTGCCGAGGCCGGAGTCTCCGGCGAGTTCTGCAAATGGCCGAGGCGGCTTTCTCATCTGCTGATGATGTACGGCTTCTTTATCTACATCACTACAACTGTCGTTCTGGTGTTTTGCTATCCGAGCGCCGCGAGTGTACCCGCAATCCTGTCGGGTTTGTGGACCCTGGGCGCGTCGATGATTCTCGCCGGTGGTTTGTGGTTTTTCTTCCTCCTCAGGGTAAACGTGGCGTTTGACGGCGATTCGCCATTCCACTTGGGGCGTGCCGACCTGTTTGTTGTTTCGCTCATCGCGAGCGTTGCGTTTGCGCTTCTCTGGAATTACGCGCAAACGGCATATGCGAACCCGGCCGCAACGTGGATCACGTTCGGGCTGTATATCTTCTTCACGACGCTGCTCTTTGTTGGCGTGCCCTGGTCGAAATTCGCCCACATGTTTTTCAAGCCCGCGGTAGCGTTCCAGCGGAGGGTCGAGGAGGCAAACGGTTCCTCGGATCTTCCAAGCCCGTCTGCTGAAAACTACATCGTCAGGAGCTGATCGAATGCCTACCTACACCGACATGACGAGATGTGACGGCTGCGGCGAGTGCGTGGATATCTGTCCGTCCGACATCATGCACATCGATCCCATCTACCGCAGGTCCTACAACATCGAGCCCAATATGTGCTGGGAGTGCTACTCCTGCGTGAAGGCATGCCCGCAGAATGCGATCGACGTGCGAGGGTATGCGGACTTCGCCCCGCTCGGCCACAAAGTCAGGGTGCTCAGGGAACCGGAAAAGGGCGTGATCTCCTGGAAGATCAGGTATCGCGACGGCCGGCTGAAGGAGTTCGCATTCCCGATCAGGACCACACCCTGGGGTTCGATAAAGCCGCCGCAGGATTACGAGAAGCCGGACATGAGCGCTATCGGCTCACAGATGCTGGCGCACGAGCCCGAGGCGCTTCATGTCGAGTTTCCCGTGCTGCCTGCTTACAAAACAAGGGCGTGATGTCATGGCCAGAAGAACCAAGTTCGTCGATTCCGACATCCTCATCATAGGCGGCGGCTTTGGCGGCTGCGGCGCCGCTTACGAATCGCGCTTCTGGGGACGGGATATGAAAATCGTCCTCGTCGAAAAGGCCAACATCGAGCGCAGCGGCGCGGTGGCGCAAGGCCTCTCGGCGATCAATTGCTACATGGGCATGCAGTGGGGCGAGAACCAGCCCGAAGACTTCGTGCGCTACGCACGCGGTGACTTGATGGGCCTCGTGAGAGAGGACCTCGTCTACGATATCGCCCGCCATGTCGACTCCACCGTACACAAGTTCGAGGAGTGGGGCCTGCCCATCATCAAGAACCCGCAGACCGGCCGCTACCTGCGGGAAGGCAAATGGCAGATCATGATCCACGGCGAAAGCTACAAGCCCATCGTCGCGGAGGCCGCGCGCAAATCCGTGAACGAGGTCTACAACAGGATCATGGTGACGCACCTCGTGATGGATTCGAAGCAACCGAACCGCATCGCCGGTGCCGTCGGCTTCAACGTGCGCAATGGCGATTTCTACGTCTTCAGGGCGAAGGCGGTCATCGTCGGCGCCGGCGGCGGCTCGCACATCTACCGGCCGCGGTCGGTCGGCGAAGGCATGGGAAGAACCTGGTATGCGCCGTGGAGCACGGCTTCGGCGTACGGCCTGATCATCCCGACGGGCGCCACGATGACGCAGATGGAGAACAAGATCGTGCTCGCCCGCTTCAAAGATGGATACGGTCCGGTGGGTGCGTGGTTCCTGCTCTTGAAGTCGCATGCGACGAACGCCGCAGGCGAATTTTACGAGAAGGACCGCTATCCCGAAATCAAAGCGCGCGTCGGGCACTACGTGGACATCCAGCCGATGCCGACGTGCCTGCGCAATCACGCGATGATCGAGGAGATCAAGGCCGGCAAGGGCCCGATCTACATGCACACGCAGAAAGTTCTGGATACCAAAGAGAAGGAGGAGATCGGCTGGGAGGATTTTCTCGACATGACGATCGGGCAAGCCGTTGTGTGGGCTGCGCAGAACATCGACCCGAAGGAAACGCCGTCCGAGTTGATTACCTCCGAGCCGTACGTCATGGGCTCTCACGCCACGTGTTCCGGCGCCTGGGCAAGCGGGCCGGAGGACTGCGCGCCGGCGGACTACCAGTGGGGCTACAACCGCATGACGACCGTGCAGGGGCTCTTTGGCGCGGGCGACACGATCGGCGGTTCCGCGCACAAGTTTTCAGCCGGATCCTTTACGGAAGGACGACTCGCCGGCAAGGCGGCGGTCAGGTACGTGATGGACATGAAATCTGACACGCCTCGCGTGGACGACGACCACATCAATAGTCTCCGCGAGACGGTATTCAAGCCGCTGGAAAACTACCGAGTCGGCAGAAACGAGATCGTCGCCGGGACCGTCGCGCCGGGCTACATCAATCCACTTCAAGGCCTGCAGAGGCTGGAAAAGATCATGGATGAGTATGTCGGTGGCGTCAGTATGTTCTATGTCACCAACGAATCGCTGCTCAATCGCGGCCTCGAGCTTCTCCAGATGCTCACCGAGGATTTCGAAAACATCGGCGCCGACAGCCTGCATCAACTGCAGAGGGCATGGGAGCTCCAGCACAGGATCATGACAGCCGAATCGGTGACCAGGCACACGCTCTTCAGGAAGGAGACGCGGTGGCCGGGTTACTACTATCGCGCCGACCATCCGAAGCTCGACGACAGCGACTGGCACTGTTTCACGGGATCTCAATACGACGCGAAGACACGTGAATGGAAGATGTCCAAGCTTCCCGTGCACCGCATCGTGCCGGGGTTCGAGTTATTGAAGAACTGAGGAATTTATTCACTGAGGTTTCCAGAAGTCCCGTCGACCTTTTTACTCCTACCTCCCAATAATTCCGCCTGACTTTCGGATGTCCGCTTTTGGCCGCCAGGGGCCAATCGCGGGCGGGATCCAGCGTTCCAGTTGGCGGACAGTGACCGATGGGTGTTGGCGCCCGAGCCGGCACTCCCCGCCTTTCCCGGCCCCCGGTCAACCGGGCCTTGCAGCCGTACCGGGGAACCACGGCCGCCGTTTCTCGAACGAGGTGTTTGGCTCCTGGAATCCCGGCCATTCACTGCGGGTTCGCGCCGGAAACCTTTACGACCTCAGCCCACTTGGCAATCTCGCTTTTGACTACTGCTTTTCTAGTCACACCGGTCACCTTAGGGAGAGAAAACGTGGCCTGTCCCGGGTTTACGCGGTGCGTTTGAGGTGCATCATTGTTCACAGTGCGGTATTCTTGAGTCCACAATCATCAGGAGTAGGAAACAATGAAATTCATTTCCGGTTGCCGTAAGAAACTACCTTTGCTGCTGGTCGCGTTGGGCCTGGCCATTCCGATGGCGCTCGCGCAGGCTGCGGACAATTATCCGAGTCGCTCGATCCGCCTCATCACGCCGGCGAATCCAGGCGGCACGACGGATTTTCTCGCCCGGCTGCTCGCAGCGCATCTCACCAAGGCCTGGGGTCAACCGGCCATCGTGGATAACCGCGGCAGTGCTTCTGGTGTGAATGGCGCAGAGATCACCACGAACGCCGCACCCGACGGCCACACGCTGTTCATGGCCTACCATCAACACACGGTGAATGCGGCCCTCATTGCCAAGCTGCCGTATCACCCGGTGAACGACTTTACGCCGATTACCCAGATGACGGAGGGCGGCCTGCTGCTGGTTGTCAAC
>MERI01000176.1 GCA_001772005.1 Betaproteobacteria bacterium RIFCSPLOWO2_12_FULL_62_58
CTCATCCTTGAATCTTGCTTCAGGGCTTGGCGATGAGGGCGAGCGCTTCTGTGGCGCTCACGATGCGGATGCGGTGATAGGTCTTGAGGTTGAGAAGATGCGCGTCGCCGGAGACGATAAGGTCGGCCTGGGCGGCCAGCGCGCAGGCAAGCACGTAATCGTCGTCGGGATCGGCGAGGATGGTCGGCAGGATTGACGCCGGTGTTACAACGGTAGCGAGCTCGGCATAGCTGCGTCTTCTGCAATGATATGTTAGGCTTCTACCATATCGACAACTGATGAGGATTCCAATGGATGCCTTAGCAGAACGCCTAAACACAAAACTGCGCGAGTGGACGCCCAGTACTGCAGAACAGGTGAGGCAGCGTATTGCAGAGATCATTGACTTGGCCGATCAAAATGCTTTGGACGTCATGCGATCGCGAGTCGTAGAACAGGAAGTGTTGGATCACCTCGATGAACCCGCAACCCGGTGAGATCTGGCTTGCGGACCTCGGTTTGGCAGCGAAGACTCGGCCAGTTGTGGTCGCGTCCCGCTTTGATCCAGACCCACCGCGAGCCTTGATAATCTACGTACCGCTGACAACCCAGAACCGGCAGAGTCAATACGAAGTTGCGCTCCCCAAGCTCCCATTCCTCGATCACGACTCGGTGGCGAATGTGCAGGGGCTTGGCTCCCTCCCGGGGGTGCGGCTGGAGCGGAGACTTGGCAAGCTTTCCGTTGAAGTGATGGTCAAGATCAAGCGCGCTCTTGCGTATGCGCTAGATCTGGGGATTGAAGCCTAACCCAACTTCCACAGTTCGCAAGGGAATATTAACCGAGGGGAGAGACCACTAACCGCTAACCCAATTGCGAAGCGCGCTGACGGAGCCGTTGTCTCAGCCGCTCAACGCGCCTGCCCAGCATTGCGGAAATCTCATCCTTGAATCTTGCTTCAGGGCTTGGCGATGAGGGCGAGCGCTTCTGCGGCGCTCACGATGCGGATGCGGTGATAGGTCTTGAGGTTGAGTAGATGCGCGTCGCCGGAGACGATAAGGTCGGCCTGGGCGGCCAGCGCGCAGGCGAGCACATGGTCGTCATCGGGGTCGTCGAGCACGACGGCAGAGATCGATGCCGGATGCACGAGTTGTGCAAGCTCCGCATAGCGCAGAACCAATCCCGCCGCCGAAAAAGACTGCTTTGCGAGTCGAGGGGCAAACTTCTCACGTTGCAGAATGCCCTCGAGTTCGACCAGCAACGCGGGACTTGTCGCGAGCTCGATTATGCCGTCGAACGCTTGCTGCACGAGCCGATTCGGTGGTCACTGCCAGAGGAAACCGGCCACCACGACGTTGGTGTCAAGCACCAGTCGCACGCTGGCGCTCTTGGCGATAGGCCTGAATCTCCGCTTCGATTTCTTCCATCGTCATGGGGATGCCGCCGGCGGAGACCATCTGGCCAACCGCTTCGCGCAACTCCGCTATTCGCTGCGCGCGCAGCCGTTCGCGCAGCATCATTTCAAGGGCTTCCGGAGTGAGCAGGCCCGCCTGCTGGGCTTCCCTGGCAAGACTGTCAGGTAGCGAGAGCTTGATTTCGAGGGTGGTCAAGGTGTGGCTCCGATCACGGTATGAGTTGGATGATAGCCGAACGTCTGCGCCCCGACAATCTGAGCGGGAGAATGGGGTCGGGCCTTGAAAGTGTTGGGGTCAGACTCGACATAAACAGCCCCGGGCGCGCGCTCTTGCTCGCAGGAGTGTAAGACGGGCATCACCCGGCACTTCGGCGCGTCCGGCAGGGCGCACACACTTGGAGGTGCAAGTCCTCGTGTGCCACGAGTGCGCGCCGTGGTGTATCAAGTGAGGGTAGAGCGTAGCCCGGATGCAGCCGCAGGCGGAATCCGGGATGAACACAACGGCTTTCCGGAATCCCCGGTATCAGAGCCGGTATTTGTCCCGCTGCGCCGGCCTGCGTGACACGGGGTGGAAACGGGAACACGGCCCCGGATTGCGCTGCGCTCCATCCGGGCTACGGCGCCACAACGCTGATCGTGTCTGCAGCGCGGCTGCCGCCTGCTTACTTAGGTTTGGCAGTTCCGGTGCAAAGGGTTACGATAGACGAGGTTTCATCTGCAAAAGGCGCGCGAGAGCAATGAAATTCAACCGTATCACCGTGGACCCCAAAGTCTGTACCGGGGAACCCTGCATTCGAGGACTCCGATTCCCCGTATCCCGCGTTCTCGGGCTTCTCGCTTCGGGAGAAACGAAAGAATCGATCCTCAAAGCCTATCCGTATCTGGAAGCGGAAGATATTGACGAAGCGCTCCGCTACGCTGTGCTGCTTGCAGAAGATGAGACAGTAGAACTGGCGAGGTGAGGTTTTTCGTCGATATGCCGCTGTCGCCGGGGCTCGCAGCCTGGCTCACTCACCACGGCCACGACGCCATTCACGCGGCACAAGCAGGACTGCACCGCGCGACAAAAACCGAGGGGACAGACCACTAAGCCCTAACGCAATTGCGAAGCGCGCTGACGGAGCCGTTGTCTCAGCCGCTCAACGCGCCTGCCCGGCAATTTTATCCGGGCTACGCCCGGCTGCTACCGCTTAGCGGCAGATTTCCTTTCGATCGCCGATCTTCAGTACCCATACGGTGCGCGTGGCGTCGTCAATGTCACAGATCAACCGGTAGTCACCGACACGGTATTTCCAATATTCACCCAAGCGCCCTTTGAGCGCTTCGCCGATGCGGCGCGGTTTCTCGCTGGTTTGAATCCGTGTTAGGAGGAACTTGGTGAGACGGACGTACTTGGACTGGTCGGTCAAGCCTGCTAAATTGGCGTTCGGCTTCAACGCTAAACTGAGTTTTCCAACCCATGCCGCTTGATCACTTCGTTCAAGCTATAGCTGCGGGCGCCCTTCTTGATGCGCGCGCGAATGCGCGCGGCGGCCTCGTAGTCTTTCTGATCCCGCAGGTACTCCAATACCAGCTCGCGCAAAAGTCGATCGGGCGATTTACGCGAGCGACGCGCAGCGCGCGCGAACGCCTCGGCAAGATCGGCGTCCAACGCTTGCAAGTAGCGATGTTCGGAGGGGCCACCCATTGTCAACTCTTTCCTGAGAAAACGGAAAGATTATAGCATCCGAGCGAGAAACCGAGGGGACAGACCACTAAGCCCTAACGCAATTGCGAAGCGCGCTGACGGAGCCGTTGTCTCAGCCGCTCGACGTAAAAGTCGTTCGGGTCAGGCTTGCATTATTGGGATAAATAGGGGTAACTTTTTCATCGAAACCGAGGGGACAGACCACTAATCCCTACTAACCCAAATGCGAAGCGCGCTGACGGAGCCGTTGTCTCGTGATAGCGGTTTTCTGTCAGGCTTCGAAACCGGCTATACTGGGCTTGCTTTCCGTTACGGGGTTTGACTTATGAACGAACCGGATCTCTTGAAACGGATTACGGTGAATCCGGGCATCTTCGGCGGCAAGCCGATCATCCGGGGCCGGCGGCTGGCGGTCGAACACGTGCTGGGCATGCTGGCCGCGGGCGATAGCGTGGACGATCTGCTTCAGGCATACCCCTGGCTTGAACGCGAGGACGTGCTTGCCTGCCTCGCGTATGCGCGCCGCATTGTCGGCCGTGAGCGTGTTGAACCGCTCGCAATAGACGAAGCAGTTTAAAGTTTTTGCTCGACAGTTGCATATGGCCGGGAGCCACGGCCGCCCTTGAACGTGCGGGCCATGAGGGGTGGAGTGGGTTGGGGACTGGACGGGCGATCCAGGCGATGACGCGATCCTCGCGCATGCTGCACGAAACCGACAGGTGATCGTTACCCTCGACAAGGATTTTGGCGAACTTGCGGTCGTATTCGACGCCCCTCACGCCGGAATCCTGCGGCTTGTCGATTTCCGATCTTCGCAGCAGGCATCTGTCTGCCTCCGTGTCATCGAGGCGCATGCCGCCGAGTTGGCGAGCGGCGCAATCATCACAGCGGAGCGCGGACGCACGCGCATCCGTCCGCCGGAGGGATCCGCGGAGGGCGCTTGATCCGTGTCGGTTGAGAGCAGAGACCCCGGGGTCAGACTCGACATAAACAGCCCCGGGCGCGCGCTCTTGCCCGCAGGAGTGTAAGACGGGCATCACCCGGCACTTCGGTGCGCCCGGCATGGCGCACTTACTTGGAGGTGCAAGTCCTCTACACACCCGGCAGGGGGAAGTGTTAACCGAACGGCACGCATGTCCCCGGATCAAGTCCGGGGCAAGCTCTGAGCCCTTCGATTACGCTCAGGACAGGCTTGTCGAAGGGGGCGTCCCCCGATCAACTCGAGGGCAGGCTCCGGGCGACTGGGAATCTGGAGGAAGCCGCAGGCAAAGTGTCGGCCGTAGCCTGCTTCGAGCGCAGTTCGAGTGGACGCCTCGCCTTAGTTCAGTTAAACTAACTAAAATTAGCGAGGTCCATATGGGCACTGTCAATATCCATGAAGCGAAGACCCATCTGTCGCGGCTGGTCGAGGAAGTCGCCGAAGGTGCTGAAATCGTGATCGCGAAGAACGGCGTGCCGCGGGCCAGGCTCGTGCCTCTGGGCAGCACTCGCCGGCTGAAGTTCGGCGTGCTCAAGGGAAAGATCCGTTATCCGGACGATTTCGACGCGCCACTGCCAGATGAGGTTCTGGCGCAGTTCGAGGGCCGCCGGAAATGAGGCTGCTCCTCGATACACATATTTTTCTCTGGATTCTGGATGATTCCCCCAAGCTCTCGCAGAAGGCGCGCGAGATGATGACCGCCCCCGCGACGGAGTGCTTCGTTTCCGCCGTCAGTTTCTGGGAGATCGCGATCAAAGCGAGCCTGCGGCGGGACGAATTTCGGGTTGATGTCGCGAAACTCCTCACGGGCGCTCGCGCCGCCGGGTTGAAGCTTCTCGCCTTTCAGCCCGAACACGCGGTACGCGTCGCGCGGCTTGCGAAGCACCATTCCGACCCGTTCGACCGTGCGCTCGTCGCGCAGGCGCTTACCGAACCGCTGACCCTGGTTACGCGGGATGCGGCGCTGGCACCTTATGGTAGGACGGTGATTGTCGTCTAGACAGGCGCCGCCGTATACGGCGTAGAGGGGACCACTATGGGTTTCGTCCGGGTCGGGGCTGCAAGGATGCTTTGCGCGAAGTGGATCGGTTGCTCAAGGCCGGCTACACCCATGTGGTGGACGCCGATCTGGCGAGCTACTTCGACACCATCCCTCACGCGCAACTGATGGCGCGCGTGGGCGAGCGGGTGA
>MERI01000177.1 GCA_001772005.1 Betaproteobacteria bacterium RIFCSPLOWO2_12_FULL_62_58
CGATGGGCATGAGCCTCCCGTACTCCTCGACCATGGCGGCGGAAGACCGCGAGAAGCACGACAGCGCTGCCGAATCGGCTTACGCGCTGATCAATGCGATCAAGAAAAACCTCCTGCCGCGCGACATCATCACCCGCAAGTCGATGGAAAACGCGATATCGGTAGTAATGGCAGTCGGCGGTTCGACCAACGCGGTGCTGCACCTGCTGGCGATCGCGCACGCCGCGGACGTACCGCTGACGATCGACGACTTCGAAACGATCCGCGAGCGTGTGCCGGTGCTGTGCGATCTCAAGCCCTCGGGCCGCTACGTCATCACCAATCTGCACAAGGCCGGCGGCATCCCGCAGGTGATGAGGATGCTGCTCGACCACGGCCTGCTGCACGGCGAGTGCCTCACCGTCACCGGCAAAACCATCGGGCAGGTGCTAAAGAGCGTACCCTCGCGCCCGCCACAAGATCAGGACGTGATCCGGCAGTGGGAAAACCCGATGTATCCGCACGGCCATCTCACGATCCTCAAGGGCAACCTCGCGACCGAGGGTGCGGTGGCGAAGATAACGGGCCTCAAGCAGCACAAAATCACGGGACCCGCGCGCGTGTTCGATTCCGAGGAAGACGCCATGGCGGCAATCCTTGCCAAGAAGATCAAGTCCGGCGATGTCATTGTGATTCGCTACGAAGGGCCGAAAGGCGGACCGGGCATGCGCGAGATGCTGTCCCCCACGTCCGCTCTCGTCGGAGAGGGACACGCCGAAGATGTCGGGCTCATTACCGACGGCCGCTTCTCTGGCGGAACCTACGGCATGGTGGTAGGCCACGTTGCCCCCGAAGCGGCGGTCGGCGGCACGATCGCGCTGGTGAAGGAAAGCGACTCGATTACCATCGACTCCGACCGGCGCCTGCTGCAACTCAACGTGCCGGACGAGGAACTCGCCCGCCGCCGCGCCGAGTGGCAACCGCGTAAGCCGCGCTACACCCGCGGCGTCATGGCCAAGTACGCAGCCCAGGTGTCGAGCGCAAGCCGCGGCGCAGTCACCGATTAAGAGCCTGAGCGCATCAGCGCAATCCGGGGCTCAAAGAACCGCCATGCCCAACCGCCTTGCCGCTGAAACCTCGCCGTATCTGCAGCAGCACGCGGAGAACCCGGTCGACTGGCACCCGTGGAGCGAGGAAGCGCTCAGGCGCGCGCGCGAGCAGGACAAGCCGATCCTGCTCTCCGTTGGCTACTCGGCGTGCCACTGGTGCCACGTGATGGCCCACGAATCGTTCGAGGACCCGGAAGTCGCGGCCGAGATGAACCGCCTGTTCGTCAACGTGAAAGTTGACCGCGAAGAGCGTCCCGACCTCGACCAGATTTATCAATTGGCACACGCCATGCTCACGCAAAGAAGCGGTGGCTGGCCGCTCACCCTGTTTCTGATGCCGGACGGGACGCCGTTTTTCGGCGGCACCTATTTCCCGAAGACGCCGCGCTACGGCATGGCCGGATTCAAGGACCTGCTGCCGAAAATCGCCGCCGCCTACCACGAGAAGCGCGATGAAATCCAAAAGCAGAACACCGCGCTGCTGGAAGCGCTGTCGCGCGCTCTGCCAGAGGCAACCGGCGAGCGCGAACTGAAGCGCGGACCCATCGACGCGGCGGTGCGCGAACTCGCCCAAGTTTTCGACGACGTGCACGGCGGCATAGGCCACGCGCCCAAGTTTCCGCACCCGCACGAACTCGCGTTCTGCCTGCGCCGTCACGCTCTCGACGGCGGCGAGATCGCCCTTGCGATAGCGCGGTTGACGCTCAGCAAAATGGCCGAGGGTGGCATCTACGACCAACTCGGAGGCGGCTTTTGCCGCTACAGCGTCGACCAGTACTGGTCCATTCCGCACTTCGAGAAAATGCTCTACGACAACGGACCGCTGCTCGCGCTCTACAGCGATGCCTGGCTCGTCACGCGGCAGCCGCAGTTCAAGAAAGTCGCTGCCGAGACGGCGGCGTGGGTGATGCGCGAAATGCAGTCGCTGGGGGGCGGCTATTATTCTTCGCTCGACGCCGATTCCGAACACGAGGAAGGCAAGTTCTACGTCTGGACGCCGGAGGAGGTGGGCTCGTTGCTGAGCCCCGAGGAGTACGCGGTGATCGAACCGCACTACGGGCTCGACGGCTCCGCGAATTTCGAGGGGGCGACCGCGGAGGACGGAGGAGGGGCCCCTCGACCGACGCTCCGAGGCGCCTACTGGCATCTGCGGGTGACGAAGCCGCTTACTTTCGTTGCCCAACGGCTCGGCCTGACACTCGCCGAATGCGAAGCCCGACTCGCATCGGCCCGCGCGAAGTTGCTCGCCGCGCGCGAAAAGCGCGTTCACCCCGGGCGCGATGAAAAAGTGCTCGTGAGCTGGAACGCTCTGATGATCCGCGGCATGGCGCGCGCAGCGCGGACATTCGACGAGCCCGCCTGGCTTGTTTCGGCGCAGCGCGCGACCGATTTTATTCGCGGCACGCTGTGGAAAAGCGGACGGTTGCTCGCGACCTGCAAGGACGGCAAGGCGCATCTCAACGCCTATCTCGACGATCATGCGTTTCTTCTGGACGGCCTGCTCGAACTGATGCAGACGGAATTCCGCGCCGAAGATCTGGACTTCGCGCGCGAAATCGCGGAATTGCTGCTTGCGCAGTTCGAAGACCGTGACCACGGCGGGTTCTACTTCGTGAGCCACGATCACGAGAAGCTCATTCACCGCCCCAAGCCCGGCCCCGACAACGCCACGCCGTCGGGCAACGGCGTCGCCGCATTTGCCCTGCAGCGCTTCGGGCACCTTATCGGCGAACCGCGTTACCTCGCCGCCGCCGAGCGCACGCTGAAGCTCTTCTACCCGGCGCTCGAGCGCCAGCCGAGCGCCTACGCCAGTCTCGCCACCGCGCTCGAAGAATGGCTGGAGCCACCGCAAACCGTGATCATGCGTGGGCCTGAGCGGGAACTTTCAGAGTGGCAAAAAGCGTTCAACGCGTCCTATCGGCCCGATACGCTGGCACTGGCGATCCCTTCCGCAGTGCGCGATCTGCCAGCGACGCTCGCCAAACCAGTCCCTTCGAAAGGCTCAGGACAAGCGGTGGTCAACGCCTGGGTCTGTCGGGGCGTTACCTGTCTGCCACCGATCGGCGATCGCGGTGAGTTCGAGCGCGCGCTCGCCGGAAACGGTGCGCGTTAAAGGGCGGCTGCGCCGTTCCCTTTAAACACGCACAATTAGACCGTCCACAATAGTTGGCGGGTCGAATCGGAGTTAAAATGCCCGCGTTTTTCCAATTAATAAAGGAGCCAGAATGACAAAATTCGTTACGGCGCTCGCCGCCGCAGCCGGCCTGACCCTCGCGAGTAGTGCGTTGGCCGCCGATCCCAAAGTCGCTGAGGCGTTAGCCAAGAACAGCGGTTGCCTGGCCTGCCACACCGTCGATAAGAAACTCGTGGGTCCGGCTTACAAGGACATCGCCGCCAAATACCGCAACAACAAGGGGGCCGAAGCCGCCTTGATCAAGAAAGTGAAGGCCGGCGGCAAGGGCGTGTGGGGCGAGGTGCCGATGCCGCCCAACATGCATGTCAAGGATGATGACATCAAGACCTTGGTGCAGTGGATTCTGTCGATCAAGTAATTGCTTGCCGCCGTCATGCAAAAAAAGCCGGCACGTGCCGGCTTTTTTCATTTTTGGCGCGAGCCTCGGCTTTAAATTGACAAGGCAAAAACCGCCGCGGATAATGAATTCCACCGTAGCAACAACAATTTATCGATAGGACACGGTTATGAACCGCCGGCATGTACTGGGCGCCGCCTCGGGGCTGGCGCTGGCTTTGATGCTCTCCGGTTGCGGCAAAGAGACGCCGCCCCCCGCGCCCAAGGCGGAAGCGCCCAAACCTGCGCCCGAAATCGTCGTCAAGATCGGATCGGTCGCACCGCTGACCGGCCCGCAGGCGCACCTTGGCAAGGACAATGACAACGGCGCGCGGCTGGCGGTCGAGGAAATGAACGCGAAGGGCCTCATGATCGGCGGCGCCAAGGTCCGGTTTGAATTGGTGAGCGAAGATGATCAGGCCGATCCCAAAACCGGCACCATCGTTGCGCAAAAAATGATCGACGCCAAAGTCGCCGGCGTGATCGGCCACTTGAACTCCGGTACCACCATCCCCGCCTCCAAGATCTACAACGACGCCGGCGTCGTGCAGATCTCACCATCGGCAACCAATCCCAAGTACACCGAGCAGGGTTACAAAGGCGCGTTTCGCGTGATGGCGAACGACGTGCAGCAGGGCAAGGTTCTCGGCGAGTACGCGGTGAAGCTGGGCGCCAGGAAGATCGCGGTCATCGACGACCGCACCGCCTACGGCCAGGGGCTCGCCGACGAGTTCGAGAAAGCGGCAAAGGCGGCTGGGGCGAGTGTCGTCGGGCGCGAGTACACCAATGACAAGTCGACCGACTTCCGCGCGATCCTGACCAGCATCAAGGGCAAGAAACCCGATCTGGTGTTCTACGGCGGGATGGACGCGCAGGCCGGACCGATGGTCGCCCAGCTAAAAAGCCTGGGCGTGAAAGCCAAATTCCTCTCTGGCGACGGCGCGCAGAGCCAGGAATTCCTCAAGCTCGCAGGGCCGGCGGCGGATGGCGTGGTAGCGTCCTCGCCGGGGCTGCCGCTCGAGAAAATGCCCGGCGGGAAAGCATTCGCCGACAAATTCAGCGCCAAGTATGGCCGGATCCAGATTTATGCGCCGTACGCCTACGACGCGACAATAACGCTGATCGAGGCCATGCAGCGCGCCAACTCGACCGATCCCGCGAAGTACCTGCCCGAAGTCGCCAAGACCAGCCGCCAAGGCGTGAGCGGCCCGGTCGCGTTTGACGAGAAAGGCGATCTCAAGAACGGCCCGATCACCCTCTATCAGGTCAAAGACGGCAAATGGGACGCCCTCGAAACCATCGGTGGCCCAGCGCCGGCAGCCCCGCCACCGCCCGACCAATCCGCGGCGCCCACCGGCAAGCCGGCCGCCGCCGCACCAGAAAAAAAATGAAGGCGGCGCGGCGAGGCTGACCCTTTAACGCAATGAACGGCACCTTCGGGTGCCGTTTTTGCGTAGGGCTCCGACAACGTGGACATTTTCCTCCAGCAGTTGATCAACGGTCTCGTTCTGGGTGCGATCTACGCGCTGGTTGCACTCGGCTACACCATGGTCTACGGTATCCTGGGCCTCATCAACTTCGCGCACGGCGAAGTGGTGATGATCGGAGCCATGGTCGCCCTATCCGTGATCCAATTGTTGCTCGGCAGCGGCGTGGCGCTGCCGGGGCCGCTCATCGTCGCACTGGGTCTGCTCGTCGCCATCCCGACCTGCATGCTGCTCGGTTTTTCCATCGAGCGCGTCGCCTACCGCCCGCTGCGCCACGCGCCGCGGTTGACACCGCTCATCACCGCGATCGGCATGTCGATTTTGCTGCAGAACGTGGCGATGATCATCTGGGGCCGCCAGTACATCTCGTTTCCCGCGCTGATTCCAGCCACGCCGCATCAAGTGGGCGGCGCAACCATCACTGATCTGCAGATTTTCATCGTGCTGCTGGCGGCTGCGATCATGGCCGGTCTGCTCTATCTGGTGCACCGAACCCGGCTCGGGCGCGCAATGCGCGCGACCTCCCAGAATCCCGAAATCGCCGGGTTGATGGGGGTCAATATCAATACCGTGATCTCGATCACTTTTGTGATCGGTTCCGGGCTCGCCGCGGTGGCGGGCGTGATGGTAAGCGCCTACTATGGCATCGGGCATTACTTCATGGGCTTCACGCTGGGGCTGAAAGCATTCACCGCCGCCGTGCTGGGCGGCATCGGCAATATCGGGGGCGCGATGCTGGGAGGGTTGCTGCTCGGCGTGATCGAGAGCCTGGGAGCGGGCTACATCGGCCCGCTCACGGGCGGCTTTCTCGGCAGCCATTACCAGGATGTTTTCGCGTTCCTGGTGCTGATCCTGGTGCTCGTATTCCGCCCGTCGGGTTTGCTCGGCGAGCGGGTGGCGGAAAGAGCGTAAGCGGTGAGCACCCAGCAGTAAGCGGGATAAAGCAACGTGCAAAACTTTTACCGCTCACCGTTCACCGCTTACCGCTTACGGGTTACACCCATGAGAGAGCCGGAATGAAAGACCTGGCACCGCGCTGGACCGAATTGAAACGCGATCCGCGCGTCGTTTGGACCGCCTACCTCGCGCTGGCGCTGCTGCTGTTGGCGCTGCCCTTCGTCACTGACTGGGCGTTTGGCCGCACTTGGGTACGCATTCTGGGCTTCGCGCTGCTCTACATCATGCTCGCGCTGGGACTCAATATCGTCGTCGGCTTCGCGGGACTGCTCGACCTGGGCTACGTGGCGTTCTTCGCGCTCGGCGCCTATCTCTACGCGCTGCTCGCCTCTCCCCATTTCGGCATCCATCTGCCGTTCTGGGTGCTGCTGCCGCTCGGCGCGGCGACCACTTGTATCTTCGGCGTGCTGCTGGGCGCGCCCACGCTCAGGCTGCGCGGGGACTACCTCGCGATCGTCACGCTGGGCTTCGGTGAAATCATCCGCATTTTCCTGAACAACTTGAACGCGCCGATCAACATCACCAACGGCCCTCAAGGCGTCAACCTGATCGACCCGATCAAAATCGGCGGCGTCTCGCTCGCGCAGACGCACACCACGTTCGGACTGAGCTTCCCTGCGGTCTACAATTACTACTACCTGTTCCTGGTGCTCGCACTCGCCGTGATCTTCGTCTCGATCCGGCTCGAGAATTCGCGCATCGGGCGCGCCTGGGTCGCGATTCGCGAGGACGAGGTGGCGGCGGAGGCAATGGGGATCAATACGCGCAACGTGAAGTTGCTTGCATTCGCGATGGGCGCAAGCTTCGGCGGCGTGTCGGGTGGGCTCTTCGCCGGCTTCCAAGGCTTCGTCAGTCCCGAGAGCTTCACCCTGATCGAGTCGATCATGATCCTGTGCATGGTGGTGCTGGGCGGGATGGGCCATATTCCAGGCGTGGTTCTCGGCGCCGTGCTGCTGGTGGTGCTGCCCGAAGCGCTGCGCTATCTCGGGCCGCTGCAACAGGCGCTGTTTGGCCGCGTGCTGGCCGACCCGGCCGATTTGCGCCTGCTGGTGTTCGGGCTGGCATTGATCCTGGTCATGCTGCTGCGCCCCTCGGGGTTGTGGCCATCGACCACCCGCCGGCGCGAACTCACCGCCGAGGACGAAGTGGCACGGCAAGAGCAGGACAGTGTATATGACGCCGCGCGCTGATTCCGACCTGCTGCTGCAGGCGACCGCGATCAGCAAACGCTTCGGCGGGCTTGCCGCCTTATCCGATGTATCGCTTGGCGTGCAGCGCGGCGAAATCTTCGGACTGATCGGTCCCAACGGCGCCGGCAAGACGACGCTTTTCAACGTGCTGACCGGTCTCTACCAGCCGGACGATGGGGAGTTGTTGTTCAACGGCGTTCGCCTGAGCGGCTTGAAGCCGCACCGCGTCGCCGCATGCGGCATCGCACGCACCTTCCAGAACATCCGCCTCTTCGCCAATATGACGGCCCTCGAAAACGTGATGGTCGGCCGCCATGTGCGCACGCACGCCGGCGTGATCGGCGCGATTCTGAGGGGTCGGCGAACGCGCGCCGAAGAGACGGCGATCGCGCGGCGCGCGCAAGAGCTGTTCGATTACGTCGGCATCGCACAGCGCGCGCACGAACTCGCCCGCGAGCTTCCCTATGGCGACCAACGCCGGCTCGAGATCGCCCGCGCGCTCGCCACCGACCCCCTGCTGCTCGCGCTCGACGAGCCCGCCGCCGGCATGAATGCGACGGAAACGGCCAGCCTGAAGCGTCTGCTCGAGAAAATTCGCAGCGACGGGATCACGCTGCTGCTGATCGAGCACGACGTGAAACTGGTGATGGGGCTGTGCGATCGCGTCACCGTGCTCGACTACGGCAGGAAAATCGCCGAAGGCGTGCCGGCGGCGGTACAGCGCGATCCCGCCGTGATAGAAGCCTACCTGGGAGGCGCGCTTGCTTGAAGTACGAGGACTGAAGGTCTCATACGGCGGCATCAACGCCGTGAAAGGCATCGATCTCGACGTGCGTGACGGAGAGCTGGTCACGCTGATCGGTTGCAACGGCGCCGGAAAGACGACGACGCTCAAGGCGCTTACCGGGCTGGTGAAACCCGCGGCCGGCCATGTCCTCTATAACGGCGAGGACATCAAGGCCCTGCCGCCTTATCAGCTGGTACGGAGAGGCGTGGCGCTCGTGCCTGAAGGCCGCGGCGTATTCGGGCGGCTCACGGTCGGGGAAAACCTCGCGATGGGCGCCTACGCACGTGTCGACCATGCGCTGATCGAAGCCGACGGCGAGCGCATTTACGCACTGTTCCCGCGGCTCGCTGAGCGGCGCCGCCAGCTTGCGGGAACACTCTCTGGCGGAGAACAGCAAATGCTGGCGATTGGCCGCGCGCTGATGAGCCGCCCCAAGCTGCTGCTGCTCGACGAGCCGAGCATGGGACTCGCGCCGCTCATGGTGCAAAAGATTTTCGAGACCATACGCGCCATCGCCGCTGAAGGCGTGACCTTGCTGCTCGTTGAGCAGAACGCCAGGCTCGCGCTGGAAGTGTGTCACCGCGGCTACGTCATGGAGAGCGGGACCATCGCGCTCGCCGACAGCGCCGAGGCTTTGCTCAAGAATCCCCAGGTGAGGCAGGCATACCTTGGCGAATGACCCGACCCGCACGGGCATCACGTTGCGGCTGCCCGTGGACATCCGCCGCTGGGCGCGCGCGACAGGGGGCGCCCGTGGAGCGCTGCTGGCGGTAGCGGTGCTCACGCTCGCAGCGATAGCGGCGTTTCTCTTCTTCAAAACCCGGGGTGTCGATATCGGAAAGCAGAACGAAGCGCTCGGCTATTTCCGCGAACTGAAAGCGATCGATGCGCGCTGGGATGTTGAGCTGATGCGGGCACGCATCGAGTTTGCGCCGCCGCCATCGGCCGCTATGGACTACCCGTCTGCGCTCGCTCGCATCCGGCAAGGCCTCGCCGCCTCGGCACAGGATGTGAAAAGCCCGCTGCTCGAACGCGGATTGCCCGACCTCAACAAGGCCTTCGCCGAAAAAGCCGATCTGGTCGCACAATTCAGGAAAGCCAGCGACGCGGCGAAACAGGCGCTCAAGCTGGTGATGGGCGCCGAAGCCGAATTTGCAGGTCTGGTGCGAGCGTCGTGGCGCGATTTTCCGGACCGTGAGCGGCTGATCGCCTTGGAAAATATGGTGATACTGCTGCTCGCCGACGCCCAGAAATATTATTTTGCGCCCACCGAGACGCAACACAAAAACGTCGAAGCGCTGATTGCGGATCTGCGCGACGCGGCGCCCCGTCTGCCAGCCGCGCTCACGAGCGGAATCGCCCGGCTCGACAGTAATATTCAGGAGCTGCTGCGCGCGAAGCCAACGGAAGACGCCCTGTTCAACAAGCTCGCCCTGCACACGGCAGGACCGCGCGTCGACAGCGTGGCGCGCGCGTTCCAGGACGAACATCGGGAAATACTTGCTCGTCGGGAAGTTTATCGCGTCTACCTGGCCACCTGGCTGGGTGCGCTGCTGATCCTGATCGGCTATCTCGCACTGCGCCTGGTCCGGCGCTACCGGCTGCTCAGGCAAGCGCATTTCGCGCTGCAAGCCGATCACGAAGAACTCGAACGGCGCCTCGTCGAGAGCACGCAGGAGCCGTCGGAGGAAACGCGCGAGTCGTGAATTTTAATGAGCTTCGCGTCTCGCGCCGCCATCCCGCCGCACTCACTGATCCTTCTGTGCTGATCTCGGCTATTTGAACAGCGAGAGCGGCGCGAACTGATTCTCGCAGGAGAGGCGCTTCACGATGTTGGACAACGTGTGCTCGGCATTGGTCACCGCCGCGTTGATCGGCATCTACTCGTTCCTATTCTTATTGTCGTTTCGATTCGCCGGATGTTGTACGACGTCATCGGGCACGCTGAATTGCGCATTGAGTGCCCGCGCCTGTGAAGCTTTCGTTGGGTCCTCACTGGCTAGGAGTCCGCCGCTCCAACGAATAGGTACCATTCCAGCGAGCATCCCGCTGCCCGGGGGCACCCCCAAGAATCCAGTCGGCGGCGCGATCTGTTCGATCCGTGTCGCTATCTGATCCAAGCTGATGCCGTGCGACCGAACGGCATTTAGGATCTCTTCTATCATCTCGTCTTGAGGCCGCCGCTTCGCGGGTGCAGCAGGAAATTTAACATCTTCTTCAGCCGACCTGATCACCGGCTCGATCTCCGCCCAAAACATATCGAAGGCGCTAGATAGTATTGGGTCCTTGAGCGGCTTTTCGGTCAGATCGTTCATGTCTTGAATCAGTTTCTTCATGCCGTCCCTAGTCACCGGAGGCCCCTGAAATTGAGAGAGTGGGCCTTCAATCTGCACTCGGTCCAATCCAATGAGCAGCGGCACAACATGGCTTTCGGCCACGATCTTCGAAAGCGCACCGGCCTCAAACAGAAGCCATGGCGCGTCCTTGCCTTCTGGTGTTAAGCAAAGAATTCCGAACTTGGTCTCCTGCAGTTGCTTGCCGATCTCGCTAAACCAACGTTGGCCGCTACGGACATCGTTCGTGGACAGGAATGGCTCAAGAGAATTAATGGCCAGCGGCAGCCAAGCTCGCAGCCCCTCGGCGACCTTTAGGCTCGGCGCCTTAGACCATGCAATGAAGACTTTCATTCCGTGCCTCCCTGTGCGTCGGCCGGCCTACTTGAACAGCGAGAGCAACGCGAGCTACCTCTCAGGCGTCAGGTTTCTTATGAATGCCAGCAACTGGCGCTCTGTGTCATTCATCGTCGCATACTCGGCGCGGGCAGCGTCTTCTATGAGGTCGCCTTGTTTGAACAGGCGCGCCTGCTGCGCCAGGGAGGGATAGGAAATCTATCCAGTTTACCCACCCGGCGCGATCCTGTGCGTCACCGGAACTCTTTCGTGAACGCTCCGAGACCCGCATCAGGCGCAAATTTCGGCGTCGCGACCGCGTTCATGTGGCGCACCGGGCCAGGAGCTTGTCGGACTTGAGATGCGACAAGCTCCTTAGGCAAAACCGGCCGAGCAAGAGCTGGCAAGAAACGATATCGAGTGGCCCGAACCGCGAGAAACTGTGCACGCCGGCGCCGTCTTGAGATGGTTTGAAGTCGCATGGTGTGAAATCCACAGCCGGTTTTGCATTTAGCAGCCCGTCGGAGGTTCAAGTCCGACAGGCTGCTAGACCAGTCGACATGATGACAAATTCCACACCCGATGACCCCGTTCAGGCAAGCGCCGGCGCCCGGGAGGACCAGCCGCTCTCCTTGTGGGCCGCTTCAGGCGATGTCGGGAACAAGGAGCTGGCCTTCTACCCCCGGCAACGCCAAGCCTACGGCACGCCGCTCGACAGTCGCAGCAGGGCCGCCAAGCCCGGATGGGCGATCTGGGTGGCGACCATGGCGGATTCGAAGGAAGCGTGCGAGGATCTCCTCGCGCCGATCTGCCGCTATGTCTGCGAGACGCCGAACCGCGTGCCCATAGCCGACATTCACCTCGCCGACACGGGACGCCGCCGGGCCAACCAGGCGCGGTCCGTGGTCGGCGGGTTTTTCATGAAGCTCCTGGCAGACCAACTCGCGCGAGCGCGCGCTTGAATGGCTGCTTGGCTGAGCGGGCGTTGTTACGCCGTCTTACTTCTTTTCCAGCTTCGGTGTGCGGTGACGATTCTCAGGATGGTCCCAGCCTTTGAAGCGCGGCGGGCGTTTCTCGGCGAACGCTCTTCGAGACTCCATCAGGTCTTCCTTCGCGCCGTGGTCTTTCAGGCGAGCCGCCAACTGCTCGAGCTCGTCTGAGGGTCGCTGACGCATCGCGCGCATCATCACTGTGGTATTGACCCTGGAGGCAGGCGGTAGCGTCAGCAGATGTGCCGCCATCTCGCGCGCCGTCGGCATCAGGTCGTCCGCATCGACCAGCCGGTTCAGGAATCCGACTTCGTGCAGCCTCTCTGCGGTGAAACGAAATGCGAAGGCCAGCTCGGTCGCCACGGCGTGCGATAGGCCGCCTTTGAGGCCGTGATCGTAGCCGCCGAGCAGCCAGCGCTTCGCTTCGGACGATTCGAAGATGGCGCCTCGAACAGCCACCCGCAGGTCCGCGCGCTCGACCAGCATGAAGCCGCCACCCATGGCGTAGCCGTTGACGGCGACGATCACCGGCTTTTCGAGAGTGCCCAAGTCGTAGGGATTTTCTCTGCGCACCGGGGCGCTGGCGCTTCCGGCCGCCCCGCGCGCGACTGACTCTTTCATGTCCTCACCGGCGCAGAAGGCGCGCCCCGTGCCGGTGAAGATCGCCACTTCGAGCTCACTGCTGTCGCGAAGCTCGCACCACGCGTCTGCCAGCGCTGCCCGCAACTCCGCCCCAAGGGCGTTCATGCGCTCCGGCCGGTTCATCCGGATGACCATGACTGCGTCTTGCCGTTCGATCTCGAGAATACTCATTTAACGCCCCCCTCTCGGTATGCACAGCCGATCCGATCGACTCCGATAGCGCCGGCAGGTTGAGAAGTTTGGTCAGACGATTGGCCGGAAGGTCGGTAGAGGATACCGCGCCGCTTCGGGCATCGGTACCAGCTCGACTCCGATGCCGCTCTGCATCGCTTCAGGCTCGGTCGTAATCACGCGCGCCAGGAGAACACCGCCGTCGGTCAGCGCAATTTCGGCCAGCACGGTCGGTGACTCCACCACGAAAGGCTCGGTGACGTGGCTGTACACACGGGAAAAGGAGACTACCATTCCCTTGCCTGAGCTGCGCTCCCACGTCAACTCGCTCGACCAGCAACGCGGACAGAGCTCGCGCGGAAAGAAAATGATCTCGGAACAGGCGCTACAGCGCTGCAGCATCAGCTCGCCGCGGCGCCAACCTTCGATCAGCGGCCTGTTGGTCGACGTGAGGGCGGGTTCCGGATACGCGGGAATCGACATTTTGGTTACGCCTTTTCGACGATAACTGCCGAAGCCGAAAGGCCGTGACCGTAGGAGATCATTCCGAAGCCCGACACGATTCCGCGGGAGGCACCCTGGACTTGGCGCGCGCTGCCTTCTGCGCGGAGCTGCCGAGTGGCTTCGACCAGGCCGAGCAGACCCGCGCCCCCGCCTGCCTGGCCGCAAGACAACTGTCCTCCTCCCGTGTTCAAGGGAAAGCTGCCGTCGTGCGTGAGCCCGTTTTCTTCGAGAAAGCGGCCGATCTCGCCTTTCCCGCAAAAGCCTAGATCTTCGATCTGCATTGCGGCCATGATCGGGAAATTGTCGTAGCACTGCATGAAGTCCATCTCCCGGGGAGAGAACCCGGCTTCATCGAACAGTGCATCGCGGAAAAGCTCCCAGCCGCCGCACAGCGGCGCAATTTCGCCGACGGGATGGTTATGCCTTTCACGTGCGCTCAACAACCGCACACCTTTGCCCGCCGGCGCACGATCCAGCGGGCCGATCACCAGAGCCTCCGCTCCCGAACACGGCATCACGCAGTCATACAGTCTCAGCGGATCGGCCACGAGCTTCGCGCTCAGATAGTCGTCGATAGTCATCGGACCGCGCAACAACGCGGCTTCGTTGAGTCTTGCATTCGCACGCTGATCGACGGCAATGCGTCCGAGCTGCTCGCGTCTGGTGCCATACCGCTCCATGTGCTTGCGCTGGATGATGGCGTGCATACCCGGCGGTCCGCCGTAACCGTGCGGCGCCAGATAATTGGAAACAGCGGCAGTAAATTGCGCGATTCTTTTCTTGAACGATGAGATGTCCTGGGCACCGCCGCCGAGGCACAGCACATAGTCGGCAAGCCCTGCATCGACTGCGCGCACCGCGCTTGTGACCGATATGATCGGGCCGGCACCGGCAGCAGTCGATTTGTAAGCCCAGGACAGGCTGAGGCCGAAATATTCGGCAGTGCTGACCGCAGTATCCGCGCCCAGATTTGCGTCGACGGATAGTCCGTTCAGCTCGTTCTTGCTGATCCCGGCGCTCGCCAAAGCTGCGCGTGCAGCCTCGCCCAGATAGCCGAACACCGTGTGGCGCGGCTTCTTGTCGTACGCCGCAGAGCCATAGCCGATGATGCCCACGTCTCGTGACAACATAAGTCTACGAGTCGCTCACGCCACGGACCGGCCACGGGCTTCTGCTGTAAAAAACTAAGCTCTTCAACGCCACCCTTTCGCAGTCCTGTCGAATACTTTGCGATTCATTGCGTCACCGCCTAATTGATGTTTGGCGATCTTGCCCGAGCTCGTGCGCGGAAATTCGTCGATGTATTCGATGTATCGGGGCACTTTGAAAGCGGCCAATTTTTCCTCGCAATACGAAATGACGCGCGGCGGCGTCACTTCGTCACTCGTTACTCCGGGCTGAAGCACGAGGTACAACTTGACCTCTTCTCCTCTCAATTTGTCCGGTACTGCGACTGCGGCGGTTTCAAAGACCCCTGGAATGCCGGACGCGACCGATTCGATCTCGCGTGCGGAAATGTTCTCTCCGCTTCTGCGTATCGAGTCTTTGATTCTGCCCTGGACATAGAAGTAGCCGTTCTCATCCTGGCGAAACAAGTCACCGGTCCTCAACCATACTCCAGAGAAAGCGTCGCGGGTCGCTTCAGGTTTGTTGTAATAGCCTTGCAAGATGCCGCGGCCGCTCACCCACAATTCACCGATTTTTCCATGTGCGACGTCATTACCGTCGGGACCGACGACCCTGCATTTTCGGTAGGGCGCCGGCAAACCGCAGGAACCCGAGCCGCTCATCGCCGCATCCTCGATGGGCATATATAGAGTCGAGCCGGTCTCGGTGAGCCCATAGAGCTCGCGAACCGGCGCATTGAACTTGCGTTCGAGCGACGCGTGCAAACCTTTGCTGAGGCCCGCGATGGAAATCCACGCTATGTTCAATTTTTCAATCCCGGGGAAGTCTGGCAGCTTCGCCACTGCGTCGGTTGAACCAAAGAAATCGATGTCGTAATCGACGAGCCGCTGTTGCAACGCGCTCAGGCTGTATCGCCTGGCAACGTACGCGGTCGAACCGACATACAGGCAAACGAGAAACCGCCACATGCCGCCCATATACGATAGCGGCTTGTCGATCAGCAGGCGCTTCGGTGGCGGGCCCTGGTGTGCGCGCACGTACCCCAGCACGAGCCAATAGTCCTGCGTGAGCATGCAGCCTTTCGGAAAGCCCGTGCTGCCTGACGTGTACTGGATGCTCATAAGCGTATCGGCATCTACGCCCGGAACATCGAGTGGCGTGGCAGACGCTTCGCTGACGATCCGATGCCAGTTCGGTGTATTCCGTTCGTCTGCTGCGCCGTGAACCACGACACGGGCCCGCGGGACGATCTGATCACGGTTTTCGATCCCGTGAAAAGCGTCAACGCAGCTCTCGTCGATCACCAGGAATGTCGAGTCACTGTCTCGCAGCACGTACTCCAGCTCACGGCCTTTATATTGTGTGTTGACCGGGACCATGACTGCGCCCAGCCGCGCCAGCGCAATCCACGTAATCCCGTACGCGGGCACGTTCGGCAGCATTACCGCGACGTGCGTGCCCGGCTCTACGCCACGTGAGCGCAGGGCGTTGGCGCACTTCAGTGTCTGCGATGCGAATTCGGCGAATGTGATTTTCGTGTTGTCGCCGATCGACACCCACATCAAGCTTTCGCCGAACCTTCTTGCCGCATCGTCTGCCAGCTCGGGCAAACTCGCGTAAGGCACGTCCTTCTCGAGCACGCTCATATTAGACATCTCGTGAGTCGCCGGCTTATTCCCTTCTCAGGCCGGCAGCCTTCACGAGCTTCGCGTACTTGGCGGTCTCTGCTTTTATGAATGCTGCAAGCTCGGCAGGCGTGCCGCCGACTATATTATCTATGCCCACCGAGACGAGCTTCGTTCTGATTTCGGGTGCGGCGAGCGCCTTCACGACGTCCGCGTGCACTTTCGTAATGACAGGTTTCGGTGTGCCTGCGGGCGCAAGCAGCCCGTGCCACGGCGTGAGCTCGTAACCCGGCACCCCCGCTTCAGCGATCGTCGGAAGTTGCGGCGCAGACGCCGAGCGCTTGGGGCCCGTCACGCCAAGCCCGCGCAGCTTGCCTGACTGCATGTGCGGCAGCGCGCCGGCGAGGCTGGGAAAGATCATGTTGATTCGTCCACCGATCAGGTCGGTGAGGGCCACGCCCGCCTCCTTGTACGGGACATGCTGAGTCTCGATGCCGGCGAGCAGGTTAAATAGCTCACCCGAGAAATGATTGGAGCTGGCGACGCCCGACGAGCCATAAGTGAGCTGGCCCGGCTTCCCTTTGGCCAATGCGATGAGCTCCTTGACCGACGTCGCAGGCAACGACGGATTTACAACCAGGACGTTGTAGAACGTGTCCAGCAGCGAGATCGGCGCGAAGTCGCGAATGAAGTTATGCGACATCTTCGACATCAGGTGCAGATTCACCCCGTTCGCGGTGGTGCCCATCAGCAGCGTATAGCCGTCGGGCACGGCGCGCGCGGCGAGGTCCGTGCCTATATTGGCCGCGCCGCCCGGCCGGTTTTCGATGACCACCGATTGGCCCCACATATCACTCAGTTTCGCGCCTACGGTCCGCGCTACGGTGTCTACCGCCCCGCCCGCCGCGTACGGCACGATGATTCGCACCGGCTTGATTGGAAAGGTCTGGGCAGCAGCGCCGAATCCAGTAACAGCGCCGATCACTAACGCCAATGCGCGAGCCAACATTTTCGAATCGTCTCCAAAGAGTAACTTACCCGCCGGAATTTACGTAGGAGTTCGGCATCATGTCAAATGAAACGTGCCACGCATTGGGTATGGTCATGCTTGCTACGCGCACTAGGTACGGCGGCTTTGGGTACGCCGGGTGTGCCAAGTGACCCAGCGGCCTACATCAGCATGCCGCTACCCCGCTCCGCGACCATGACCGTCGGCGAATTCGTATTGCCGGAAGTAATCGTCGGCATGATCGACGCATCGATCACGCGCAGCCGCTCGAGGCCGCGCATGCGAAACTTCGTATCCACGACTGCTGATTCGTCATTCTCGCGTCCCATCCTGCATGTCCCGATGGGATGGAAGATCGTCGTGCCGATGCGTCCTGAGGCTTTCAGCAGCTCCTCTTCGGACGGGAATTCCGAACCCGCCGTGTAGGGATAGGAAAATCTATCCCGTTCACCCACCCGACGCGATCCTGTGCGTGACCGGAACTCCTTCCTGAACGCTCCGGGACCCGCCTTACTGCGTTCGCGTAAATGGGTGACAGTCAATTTACGCCTCGAATCTCCCTTCTCCCCTCGGGAGAAGGGCGGGGATGAGGGCTGAGCATTGTCAGGCATTTATTGAATGCTCAGTAGGCGCGGATTTCGGCGTCGCGTTCGCGTTCATCTGGCGCATCGGGCCAGGAGCTTGTCGGACTTGAGATGCGACAAGCTCCTTAGCCAAAACCGGCCGAGCACGAGCTGGCAAGAAACGATATCGAGTGGCCCGAACCGCGAGACACTGTGCATGCCGGCGCCGTTTTGAGATAGTTTGAAGTCGCATTGTGTGAAATCCGCGGCCAGTTTTGCTTTTAGCAGCCTGATCGGACTGGTAAGTCCGACAGGATGCTACACCAGTCGACATGATGACAAATACTGCACCCGATGAACCCGTTCAGGCAAGCGCATCTCGCGCTGCAAGCCGAGAACGAAGAATTCGAAAGGCGCCTCGTCGAGGGCGCGCAGGAGCAGTCTGAGGCGCCGCGTCAGCCGTGAATTTTCAATGAGGTTCACGCCTCGCGCCGCCGGACTGCAGCCCGAACAGCGTACCGCGGTCAATCCGCCGGGTTCTCTTCGGTTTCGCACTGGTCCTGTGTTTTCCATCCGGCGCGCTCGCGCTGGAAGTGGCGCCTGCGGTCAAGCGCATGCCACTCGTCAAGACGACGACCAGCTGGAACGGCAAGCCGATCGCCTGTCCGCAGCGGCAGGCGAGAAAATCACGGAGGCGCGGATCGAAAATCACGGTGGGCGGAGAAACCGGCGGGCACGAGCATCCAGCGTCGTCTTTCGCCGTGGTGCTCGATCGAACGCTGGAAGCTACGCTTAAAGACAGCCAGAAAAAAAGCTTGAGCCCCGGCGAAGCATTGGTCGAGGTCGTTGACACCTTGCACAACGGCCGCAACGTGGACAAACCGCCGGTGAAGCTCATCGCGTTCCATGCCCGCGCAGTCGAAAAGGCGCTGACCTTCAAGCCTGCTCAAGGGATCCGAAGTAGAATGAGGAAGGCAAATTTTGGCCTTCTTGGTGATTAATGCTTTAACACCAGACGAGTCGAGGCACCAGATGTCCGACAGCAGACGAGAATTGAGCGAACCCATCGCCTCGGCAGACCAGGCTGCATCGCGGGGCACCGGTGCAGCGGCGCTGCCGGACAAGACGCTGCCGCGCGCTCTGCGCGGGATGCTGGCGCTCGACGATTTCGAGGCGCCGGCACGCCGCTATATTCCTCGCCCGATCTTCGGCTACGTCTCGGGCGGAGCGGAAACGAACGCTTCCCTGCGCGGGAACCGGGCCGCATTCGATGACCTCGCGTTCGTGCCGCGCGCGCTGGTCAACGTTCGCGCGCGCACGCAGAAGACGGCGCTCTTCGGCCGCACCTACGATGCGCCCTTCGGCCTCGCGCCGATGGGCGGGACCGCGATGGCAGCCTACCAGGGCGATCTCGTGCTCGCCCGCGCCGCAGCGGAAGCCAACATCCCGATGATCCTGAGCGGCGCCTCGCTGACGCCGCTCGAGCGGGTCAGGGAGGAAGGCCCCAGCGCATGGTTCCAGGCCTATCTTCCCGGGGAGACCGGCCCCATCACGGCGCTCGTCGAGCGCGTGGCGCGCGCCGGGTACGACACACTGGTGCTCACCGTCGATGTGCCGGTGATGGCCAACCGCGAGAACAACGTGCGCAGCGGCTACCACACGCCGCTGCGGCCCACCCTGCGTCTCGCTTGGGACGGCATCACGCGTCCGCGCTGGCTCTTCGGCATGTTTGCGCGCACGCTGCTGCTGCACGGCATGCCGCACTTCGAGAACTGGGGTCCCAGGGTCCCCCTCCTCTCGCGCAAGGGCGAGCGCCAGCGCGGGCTGCGCGACCAGCTTTCCTGGTCCCATGTCGAGCTGATGCGGCGCCTGTGGACGGGGCGTCTCGTGTTGAAAGGGATACTCGACAAGAACGACGCGAAAATCGCGCGCGAGAGTGGTGCCGATGGCATCATCGTGTCGAACCACGGCGGACGCCAGCTCGACGGTGCGGTCGCACCGCTGCGCGTGCTGCCCGGGATCGTTTCTCAGGCGGGCGGGATGACCGTAATGATGGACAGCGGCATCCGCCGCGGCACCGACGTGCTCAAGGCGCTGGCCCTGGGCGCGCACTTCGTATTTGTCGGCCGGCCATTCCTCTACGCGGCCGCCATCGCCGGCGAGGCCGGAGTGCGCCACGCCATCAAGTTGCTGCGGGACGAAATCGACCGCGACATGGCGCTGCTCGGCATCACCACGCTCGCCGAGATGCGGCGCGAGCGTCTCATGGACGCGCGCAACTTTAATGGTTTCGGACGCGGGGGCCGCAGCCCTTAACCTGCTCGCTCCGGCATGCCCGGGCACACCGACACCTCGGCCGCCTTGTCAGCCCGCGGCAGCAACAGCGCGATGGTCACGCCGGGCAGCGTCGCAATACCGTTACGGCATCTCGTCTTTGGGCTGGCGCAGCGACCGCACCGGAAACGGCTTGTAGGGGAAACGTGCAAGCGCCGCCTCGTCGATCTCGACGCCGAGGCCGGGACGGGTTGGCAGCGTGATGTAACTCCCCACCGGATTCAGCGGATCGGGACAGACCGCACGGCCGAACTCCTCAAACGAAACGAAGTATTCAAGAATGGTAAAGTTAGGCATGAGCGCGCTGACGTGCGCGCTTGCTGCAAGCCCGATTACCGTCGAATTGTAATTGTGTGGCGAGACGGCCACGAAAAAGGATTCCGCCATCGCCCCGATCTCTTTCAGTTCCAAGATGCCGCCGACGCTGCACACGTCAGGGTTGATGATGTCGACCGCTCCTTTCTCGAACGCGGCGCGAAAACCGGACTTGCTGTAGATCGCCTCGCCGGCGACGACGGGTATGCGAACATGCGAGCGGACCCGTGCCATGCCGTCCAGATCTTCAGTCGGACACACGTCTTCGATCCAGGACGGCGCATATTCTTCGAGCCGTTTGCCCAGGCTCACCGCATGCATCGGCGCAAGTTGCCGGTGGATGTCGATCATTATGTCGACGCCGGGGCCGATGGCTGTCCGCACCGCCTTGACGACCGCGACCGCGTGATCTTCCTGCTCCTTCGGAATGTACGGGCGGGACGGGCTCGGAAGCGGATAGAACTTGAGCGCGGTAAACCCCCGCGCGACAACGGCTTCCGCGGCGCGCGCCATATCGACGGGCTTGCTGATACCGTGGCTCCAGCCGTTGGCATACACACGCAGCTTCTCGCGGCACGGGCCGCCGAGCAGGTTGTAGACCGGCTGGCCGGTGGCCTTGCCGACGATATCCCATAGCGCCTGCTCGATTCCCGACTGCGCTGCCTGCAATTCCTGGGAAGAGCGGTGGCCGCTGAAGTCAACCTGCACCATTCTGATCGCGTGCTTGATGTGAAACGGATTGCGTCCCACCAGGTAGCGGCCCAGTTCCTCGATCTGGGCAATGATGGTGCGATCGCGGTCGGACTGCGTGAACGATTCCCCCCAACCAAAAATACCCTCGTCCGTCTCGACCTTGACGAACACGAGGTTCTTGCGCCAACCCGGATGGACCGGGAAGCATTTAACAGCGGTGATCTTCAAAGTAGCATCTCCTCTTTGTAGGAACGATTTCATCCGGGCAAATCATTTATCCGGCAGCAATGCGGGGCTGCTTCGAATCCGGCGTCACTTCCCGCACGCTCGGACACGAAACCAACGCCATGGCAGTCCCTTGCCGCTAAGGATGCTCGCGACTATATTGTGGGTTCGTCAGTAGAAATCGTGAGCGAGCTTCGGCTCGGGTAGTTTGCCAAGTGCATGATAGAGCGCGATTTCGATCATGCCAAATGTTCGA